>JALVUQ010000056.1 GCA_027035575.1 Desulfurellales bacterium
TAAGTGATTCTTCCGAGGAGCCGAACCTGTTTTTTTTGATTTTCAAAACTCTGAGCTCTTCGTCACCGTCCAGAAACAGAACAACATCAACCATATGCTCAAGCATCTTAGGTCCTGCTATTACCCCATCCTTAGTGACGTGAGCAACTATTATTACGGCTATATTAAACTTTTTTGCCACCTCAATCATACGCTCCGCGGCGTATCTGACCTGTTGCACGCCTCCGGCTATGGCATCGGAATTTTTTGAATAAACGGTATGAATCGAGTCAACCACCACAACATCAGGCTTTTCATTTTCAGCCATATAGGCTATTTCATCTATATCGTTGCTGCTGACGACATACATATCGACTGCATTTAAGCGCCTCGCCCTCATCGAAACCTGTGCTGCCGACTCTTCTGATGAGGCATAAACAACCTTTGAACCGTTTTTTGCCAGTTTATCCGATATTTGCAAAAGCAGAGTGGATTTTCCCACACCCGGCGTACCCGAAATCAAATAAACACCGCCCTTTACAATACCCTTAGATAAAAATTCGTCAAAATTTTTATCAATATGCAGAATTTCTTCTTTTTCGTCTATATTTAAAACCCTGCTTGGTTTTTTATACTCGTTTACCTTCGCTTTGGCTTTTTTGTCTTGGGTTTTTTCCACAAACGTTCCCCACTGCTGACAATTCGGACACTTACCGTACCATTTTGAACTTGTATATCCGCAGTTGGAACACACATAAACCGTCTTAACACTCATAGTTTATGAGTATAATTTTTTTTCTCCTTCCAAGTCAATAATTTCTTTGAATTCCATACAATTCTTTGTATAATCTAAAAGTAAAAAGCGGTTGGAGGCGGTTGATGAATAACGAATTTCACTCAAGAATGAAAAATCTATCCGAAACTTTAAACAAAAAAGGCATAGATATTGCTCTTATTATGCAAAATGCAGACCTGTACTACTACTCAGGCAGTATTCCCTCCGGCATCCTGGCTATATCCAAAGAAAACAGAAAGGTGTATGCAATAAGAAGAGGCTATTTAAGAGCCCTAAACGAAGCAGCTTTGGAAAACGATGAGATGATTGAAATAAAGGGATTAAGCGCACTTCCCGAGATATTTTCAAGCAGAGACATAGAATTTGGCACGGTAGGGATTGAGATGGATGTTATCCCTGCGGATATGTTTTTAAGACTGAAAAAGATATTTAAAAACGCAGCCTTTGTCGATGTATCGTTTGATATAAGATGGCAAAGAAGTATAAAATCAAAAACAGAGATAGCAAATATAAAAGAAGCTTCAAGGATGCTCGACTGCACTATGGAGGATGCCAAAGAACTGGTGAGAGCAGGAAAAAAAGAGCTTGAGGTAAGTGCCGAGCTTGAATACAGGGCACGAAAAAGAGGCCATCAGGGCAGAAGCAGAATGAGGGGTTTCAACGGGGAAATGTTTATGGGGCATATCCATTCGGGACCGAGAAGCCCCTATCCTTCGGGATATTTAAAGCCGACAGCCGGAATAGGACCCCATCCGAGCTATCCCGACGGTGCTTCATTTGAAAGAATAGATAAAAACGAGCCTGTCATTGTGGATTTTCTCGGCAACTATCACGGATATATGTCTGATGAAACAAGACTGTTTTGCGACGGAAAACTCGATAAGGAGTTTGAAAAGGCATACTATTTTTGCAGGGATGTTATGAGCTTTATGGAGGAAACCGCAAAACCCGGAGTTGTAGCTTTAGATATCTACCAACAATGCCTGGATATGGCTCAAAAAGAGGGATATCAGGATAACTTTATGGGTATAAAAGGCAATCAAACACCGTTTGTAGGACACGGAATAGGCCTTGAGTTAGACGAATTCCCCTTTATTGCAAAAGCACAAAACTACGCACTAAAACAAGGTATGGTTTTTGCATTTGAGCCTAAAGTATCCTTTGCAAATAGGGGTTCTGTCGGAATTGAAAATACATACCTTGTAACCGAAAACGGCGTTGAATCTTTAACCCGTTTTCCGAGGGAAATAGTTTATATATGATATACGACTTCACATTTCAAAGGCGCTTCAGCAAAATAAAGCTGAACGAAACCATAGCAAGAAAGATATTGGATGTTGAAGAAGACGCACCGGAGTGGATAATTAAAAACAACTATCTAAAACTTGCAAAAAAATATCATCCTGATATAAATAGAGGCTCGGATGAGCTGTTTAAAGATATAAACACGGCTTATCTGATTTTGACAAAAAAGGAGTTTGATGTGGAGAACGCACAATTTCTCACGCTTGACAATGATGAAATAGCTGAAATTGAAAAGGAGAGTTTAATAAAGAAGCCAAAAGAAAAAAGTTATTACGATTTTTGGAAAAACAGATTTTTTTAAATATACGGAGGTTTTTATAAAGTGATTGTAAGAGTTGCAATGCCGGTTGAGAACAATATGCTGTCGCCCCACTTCGGGCATGCCGAAAAATTCCTATTTTTTGACATAGAAGACGGGAAAATCTTATCAACGGAAATAACCCCGACGCCTGAGCATATGGAGGGAAGTTTCCCTGAGTGGATAAAGTCCAATAAAGCAAATGTGGTCATAGTTTCGGGAATTGGTCCTAAAGCCGTGGAAATTCTTGAAAACTCAGGCATAACGGTTATCACAAATGTAGTTCCCGACAAACCGAGAAAGCTGGTTGAAGACTTTATCAACAATAAGCTCGATACGAGTTACAAAGAGGTTTGCGACCACGAAGAACACCATCACCATCACTAAAAACAGGAGGTTAGTATGAAAATCACTATCAGTGCGAAAAATACCGAGTTGACGGATGCAATCAAGGGCTACGTTGAAAAGAAGATAGGACGACTCGAAAGAAAAATAGACCACATAATTTCTTCGGATGTGGTTTTAAGCGTTGAGAAATACAGGCACATAGCAAATGTAAAGATGAACATAGCAGGTGAGATTATCAAAGCTGAAGAATCATCAAAGGATATGTACCAATCCATCGATTTGGTCTATGAGGTTCTTGAGAAACAGATAGAAAAATTAAAAGACAAGATGCGCTCCAAAAAAAGAGGTGCAAAATCCGAATCGTTTGCGCAAAACAGTACTTCAAGCATAGAGCCGACAATTATCGAGGAGGAGTTTATACCAAAGCCTTTGACGATAGAGGAAGCTATGATAAAACTCGATGAGGACGATAAGCACTTTATAGTGTTTAACAGTGCAGAGAACGGAAAAGTTTGTGTATTGTACAGAAAAAAGAACGGTGATTTCGGTTATATTGTTACAAGATGAGTGAATACATATACGAATCCATAAAAGTCTTTGTCAAAGATGTGGAGTGCGAAGACAAAGACCGGTGTTTAAAGTTAATGGCAAAAGAACTCGCAAAGGCAAGTCAAATAAACGAAAATGAGATTTTCAGCCTCTTGAGGGCAAGGGAGCGTTTCGGCTCAACTGCCCTCGGTGGATATTTTGCCCTACCGCATGCAAAAACTCCCCTTGCAAAAGAGCTTATAGGCGGCATCTTTGTTACCAAAGAGCCGGTCGATTTCGGTTCTATCGACGGGATGCCCACGCAACTGTTTTTTACTGTTATAGCACCTTCCGTTAAGCCCTCCATACTTTTAAAGGCACTGGCAAAGATAGCAAAAATTTTTAAAGATAATGAATTTAAAGAAAAGGTTATGTCGGCTGAAACTCTTCAAGAGGTTGTTGAGATAGTAAAATCCAAAGAACTAACCTATGAATAAACCGGTTGAAGTTGTTTTTATTACCGGACTGTCCGGTTCGGGTAAAAGCACGGCTTTGGATGCTCTGGAAGACATAGGATACTTCTGCATAGACAACCTGCCGCTTGATTTGTTTAAGAAACTTATAGAACTTATAGAATATGCAAACATAGACATAAACAGGCTCGCAATAGCCTGTGATATAAGAGACATCAATATTAAAACAAAGCTTGCAAATATAAGAGAGTGGTTAAACGAAAGTTCCATAAATACAAAGATAGTTTTTCTTGAAGCCGCAAAAGAGACCATAGTAAAACGCTACGAGCAAACAAGAAGAAATCATCCGTTAAGCCTTATTAAAAAAATCGGGCTGCAGGAGGCAATCGAAGAAGAGCTGCGGTTGACAAAGGATATTAAAGATATAGCCGACATTGAGATTGATTCATCAAATTTATCCTCAAATGCCTTGAGAAGGTTTATTTTTAATCAGTTTTCAAAAAACAGGCATATGCTGATAAATCTGATGTCTTTCGGATTTAAGTACGGAATACCGATAGAAAGCGATAATGTATTCGATGTTCGTTTCATACCGAACCCCTACTTCATAGAAAAACTGAAAAACAGAACGGGGTTGGATAGAGAAACATACGAGTTCGTTATGTCTCAAAAGGAGACAAAAACATTTTTGGAAAATGTAAAACCTGTTTTGGAAAGCATAATCCCCCTTTATGAAAAGGAGGGGAAAAGCTATTTGACAATATCCATAGGCTGCACGGGCGGTAAGCACAGGTCTGTGGCTATTGTCGAATATCTAAAAAATTTCATTAGGGAAATCGGTTTTGATGCAAAAACAATACATAGAGATGTAAAGAGGTGATATATGCCGAAAAATCTTTTGGGCATAAGGTATCTTGCAAAAAGTGATATAGAATCCATTATAGATACTGCGTTTGAGTACAAATCAAACCCAAAAAGCTATGTAAACAGTCTGACAAATAAAAACATAATAACAATATTTTTTGAAAACAGTACAAGAACAAGAACATCGTTTGAGATGGCCGCCAAAAAGATGGGGGCGAACGTTATCAACATAGACTATGAAAAATCAAGCCTAAAAAAAGGAGAAACCGACTTTGATACAATTAAAAACTTAAGCGCAATGCACCCTGACGCATTTGTCGTAAGGCACTACCATTCGGGCTATCCCTATTTTTTAAGTAAATTTACAGACATACCTATCATCAATGCGGGAGACGGAACATCCGAACACCCATCTCAAGCTATTTTGGACTTAATGACAATGTCGGAAAAAAAAGGTTCTTTGGATGGTTTGAATGTATGCATAATAGGAGACATAATTAACAGCAGGGTTGCAAGAAGCCATCTTGAGGTCTCAAAAAAATTCAACTGGAACTTGAGCTTTTTCGGACCGAGCACTATGCTGCCCAAAGCTGATTGGATAAAAGGCATAAAAATAGAAAAAAGTTTAAAAAGCGCTATTTCAAAGAAGGATTTCATTATACTTTTAAGAATTCAGCTTGAAAGAAACAGCGGTCAAAACCTTCCCTCTTTGTCGGAATACTCAAGATTTTTCGGCATAAACGAAAACAATCTTCCCAAAGATGCCTACATTATGCACCCCGGACCGGTAAACAGAGACGTGGAGCTTTCAAGCTACGCTATGGACAATTTTGAAAACGTATTGATAACAAATCAGGTTGAAAACGGCGTATTTGCAAGAATGGCGGTTTACGATTTCTGTTTGAATCAATGAAAAAGGTCGCTCGTTTTATATTTTTATGTTTAGCTTCTTTTGAATAATTACGGGTTTGGATTTGATAAGAAACGTCGATACTACAATGTTTTTACCCAAAGAATCCGATAGGGCTTTTAGTCCCTTCTCAAACATTTCAAGCCTCTCTTTACTATCAAACCCGACCTTACAGCTTATGTTCCCGTCAAAATACACACCCTCTATCTGAAAGACACCTTTAGAGCCATATTCGGAAACTATTTTTATTTTATAGCTCTTTTTAGTGCTGCCCGAGTTGTCTTTTTGCTCCTTATCCACATATATTTTACTCTCTTTTTTCCCTATGGTGATAGGAATCTGCACAAATAAAGAACCGGTTGTTTGGGGCGGTTTAACCTGTTGGAGAGCATTTTTTATATTATCGACAACCTTATCCGCACTCCGGTTTACATCCGTTTTTTTTACTCTGCCAAGCAGCTCGTTTTGCATAAAATCCTTTATTTTTACGGCAAGCTCTTTTGCATTGTTAAACCTGTTATCCAAAACGGATTTCTCCAATGTTTTTACGTTATCCTCAAACCTAAAAAATCCGTTTAAGATTTTCTCCAACCCCTCTTCCAACTCCTTTAAAAAGCCGAAAACAGGACTACCTTGCGGGTTATTTTCTAATTTTTGCAATCTTGAAAAAGATACACCGACACTACTGATAATGGGTGCTATTTTATCTATTTTTTTGCTGAAGTCATCAATTATGCTCTGCAAATTAGTTGCATCACTATTTGCATTTAATACGGCTTCATTAATTAATTTCAATAACACGTTTATATCGGTTTTACTATCAATCATAACCGCTTCGGCGTTTTTAGCATAATTTGCATATGCAGGATTCAGCCTGCTCATAAAACCAGAACCCTTTCTTTGCACCTGCAGCCCGATTTGCTCGTCGTCTTTTGAGGTACTTTTAATATTTTGACCTGCATTTAAGAGTTCGTCACTATCCAAAAGCACCTCTCTTTGAAGAGTGTATTTTAAAGTCTCAACATCTCTTTTAACATCAACAACGGCACTTCTTAAATTTTCAATAACACCGAGTATTTTTTGTGTATTCACCAAAACCGATTTTTTATCGTTAACAGCAAGAGCCTGTTCCATATCTGACAGCGAATCGAAGATAACCGAAATATCCGATTTGGCGCTGTCAACAGCAACAGAAACTCCGCCTTTTACATACTCGATAACATCCGCATCTCTGCCGACAACCCTCAGCACTATATTCGGTTTCACCTTCTCAACAAGCAATGTCAACTTGTTTCCTATATTTTGTATGTCTAATTTGGCAAACGCCTCAAAAACAGCTTTGTCTATCTTTAGAACATACATATTATCAGAGCTCTTCCCCAAGATTTCAGCTTTAAGCATAGAGCCCTTTTCAAACAGTACTACAGCCTTATCGCCCACTTTCGCACGGTTTATGACAATATTTTTTATATCCTGTTTGAAAATATCGGAATCCGAACGCTTGGCTTTACCTAAAAAAGAGGTGAGTTTAATCTCCAAGCCGTCCTCATCTTGGCTTAGCATAATCACTTCGGGCTGCACGGATTGAATTGCAGCCTTTAAAGCAGTGCTGTCCGTTTCTTTGTTTGCAGCTCCCTCAAAGATATTGCCTTTAGCTTCGAGAAGATAAAGCGTTTCTCCCTTTTTGGCTACTATTTTAACCTCTATTATTTCACCTACCCTAAACAGCGATTTTATATTTTTCAGTTCGGCTTTAGTGTTTAATCCTATACCCGTTATCTGCATAGAAATAACCCCTCGTACAAGTTAGTAAGAAATCTAAATATAGCCCTTCCGCAGACGTTTTATAATTATACATATTTTGTGTGAAAAAATAAAATAATCGTCTTTTAAAGATTCGCAAAAGGTTGTATAATTCAAAAAAACAGTTGAGGTGCTTTTATGGAATTTGACAAGGTAACGGTTTGCGGCGGAGGAATCTTAGGTTCTCAAATTGCCTGGCAAACGGCATTGTGCGGATTTAACGTTACGATTTACGACATTGATGATGAAAAGATAGAAAGGTGTAAGGGTTTTCATAAACACTACGCAAAGCTGTTTAAAACGGATAAGCCTTTTTCAAATCTAAACTACAACACAAACCTAAAAGACGCCGCATCAAACGCTTCTATTGTTATAGAATCGATAACGGAGAATACGGACATCAAGAAAAAATTCTATGAGCGACTATCAGCCTACGTATCTGATAACACGATTATTTCCACAAATTCATCCACAATAATACCAAGCAAATTAAGGGATTACGTAAAGAAACCGGAAAGATTTCTCGCTCTGCACTTTGCCAATCCGGTTTGGGAGGCAAATATAGCAGAAATTATGGGGCATAGCACAACGGATAAGAATATTTTTGAAAAAACGGTTGAATTTGCACAAAGAATAGAGATGATTCCCATAAAAATATACAAGGAACAAAAGGGGTATGTTTTAAATGCAATGCTTATTCCCTGGCTTGCTTCGGCGCAGCATCTCTACTTCACCGGTGTTGCTGATTATAAAGACATTGATAAGGCTTGGATAATAAGCACAAAATCCAGAATCGGACCATTCGGCATTATGGATATAATCGGTCTGAGAACCATATACAACATAATATTAATGGATGCCCAAAAAACAGGCAACAATGAGCTTTTTGAAAGAGCCGAGAAAATTAAAGAAGCTTTTTTGGATAAAGGAAAACTGGGGTTAAGCACAAAGGAGGGTTTCTATAACTACCCTCACCCGGAATACGAAAACTTTTTAGACAAACATAACGGATAAAAAACTTTCTTTGCAAGAAAAAGTTCAAAAGCTTCGTTGTTCATAAATTATCCAAAATATGTGCTATTCTTCTATCTTTTTACCCTCTTCTACAATCTTTTCAAGCAGTTTTTCATTTATACCCATAAATTTTATCAATGCCCTGTTTCTAAAATCCACTTCATCCCTGTATGAAGAAATCATAACTATCCCGACCAAATCAAAAAGCTTATTTATAGCCAAGATATGGTCAACCGACAGGTTGTTGCCGCCTGCAAAAATCGTTTCTATTATGCGATTTCTAAATAACGACAAGGCTTTTAATACAAATCTCTCTTTCACATTTGCCTCTACATGTTTTAATCCGACTTTTCTTACGGTTTCAAAGAATTCATTATCAATGCCGTGAGAAAAAATGAATTTAAAGATATAAACAAACACACTCTTTGCCCTATCAACGGAAAGATTGTTATTTTTCAAAATAAGTACTACCTCATAATCCTCCGCCAAAATAGAAACAACATCATCAACAATACCTTTGATATGCTCATCAATTAGGGGATAAAAATCTCTAACCATCCCCATATCTTCTTTTTTAAAGCCTATGATTTTCAAAATCCTTATATTATTGGTCATCTCTTACCCCCCCCCTACTTAGCTTTTTGTTCAAAAAATACCTTCAAATTTTACCACAAACTTAGAATCAATCCCTCAAAGGGTGTTGATATTATCAATCTTTTTTTGCTTTTGTCAAACACAATTTTTTATATAATAAATTCTATACTTATTTAAAAAAATATATGTATCTATATATACCTTTAAGTCTTAAAAACCGTGCTCAAGAACGGTCTGTGATTAAAATCCTTTGCTTTTTTTACAAAATTCTTATAGATTATTTAAAAGACTTAAAAAGAGGAGACGTATGAAGGTTGCTATCGTAGGTGCCGGAAGCTCAGGCATATTCGCAGCATACAAAATGATGCAAAAAGATGATATACACATAGATATTTTTGAAAAGGGAAAGTGCATTCAAGACAGAACAAGAAAAGACATAATGAGCGGATTCGGAGGAGCGGGAGCTTTTTCCGACGGCAAATTAACTCTGACAACCGAGTTTGGCGGGTGGTTAACCGAATATATAACAGAAGAAAAGCTTAAAGAACTGATAAAAGAAGCAGACGAGATATGGAAAAGATTCAGTTTGGTTTCTGAGCTAAGCTCCAAAGGTAATTATGAAAAAATAAAAGATTTGGAATATAGATGCAGCAGACACAGGTTGAGGCTGTATGCTGCAAAGATAAGACATCTTGGGACGGACAACTGTTTTGTGGCGGTTAAAAATATCTATGACGAGTTGGCCAAAAGCAGTAATGTCGGTGTTTTTTGCAGTACGGAAATCAAAGATATAGTAGTTGAAAACAAGACCGTAACGGGCATTATAATGCCTGATGGGCGCAGCCTCTTTTATGATAAGGTTATCCTTGCCGTCGGCAGAAGCGGAAGCGGATGGATTGAAAAAATTACAAAAAAACACAACTTGGATTTTGAGATAAACCCTGTTGATATAGGTGTCAGGGTTGAGGTGCCGAAATCGGTAACCGATGAATTCACACAAGAACTATATGAATTTAAGATAAAATACTTTACATCCGTATTTGAAGACGAGGTAAGGACATTTTGCGTAAATCCCGGAGGATTTGTCGCTACAGAAAGAAACGACAATGACCTTCTTACGGTAAACGGACACAGTTATAAACACAAAAAAAGCGAAAATACGAATTTTGCTCTGCTTGTATCAACAAAATTCACGGAGCCCTTCAAAGAACCCGTGAGATACGGGCAGTACATAGCCTATCTTTCAAATATGTTGAGCGGTAGCGGTGTTATTGTTCAACGTTTCGGTGATTTGATAAGAGGAAGACGCTCAACCGATAAAAGAATAGCAAAAAATTTTGTAAAGCCGACGCTAAAAAGTGCTATGCCAGGAGATTTATCTTTTGTTTTTCCATACAGATACCTATCAAATATCAAAGAAAGCATTTATCAGCTCGACAAGGTTATGCCTGGGCTGGCAGACCCTAATACGCTTCTTTACGGTGCCGAGGTTAAATTTTATTCTTTACGGATAAGCGTCGATAGCAATATGAGAAGTAAAAATCTAGAAAATCTCTACTGTATAGGAGACGGAGCAG
>JALVUQ010000057.1 GCA_027035575.1 Desulfurellales bacterium
ATTTTTTGGGTAAATCCCTCTTTTGTTTTAAACAGCTTATCCGAAATATTTTTTAAAAATCCCATACCTAAACCCTCTTTAAAAATTTTTTCATCTTTTCTTCTCTTTTTCCAAACATCCAACTATTGGAAAACAGCTCTCTTTCAAGCGCTAAAGCCCTATCTCTGTCTAAATTTACGGATTCTTTTGCCAATTTTTTTATATATTTTATTAAGGAAAGTTCTTCGTCGTTAAAATCGTATGCAAACTCAAAAGCCTTTTGCACCACTATGTCTTTATCGTAAATCTCATCAACAAGACCTATGTCTTTGGCTTTTTTGGCATCAACCTTTTCGGCGGAAAGAAGCAGCCTTAAGGCTTTGGAGTAACCAACCTTCTTAACAAGCCTGTATGTCCCGCCCCAACCGGTTGTGACACCGAGCTCTTTTTCTTTAAACTGAATAAAACTGTCATTTCTCATAAATCTTATGTCAAAAGCCATAATAAGTTCCGCACCGCCTCCTATGCAGGAGCCGTTTATTGCACAGATAGTCGGAATTTCGAGGTCCTCGAATCTGTTTAAAACCGAGTGCATATTTAAGGACATATCTTTTGCATCCTCTTTTGATGTCAACGTTATGAAGTATTCGATATCACCTCCGGCAGCAAAAACATTTTCACCGGACGATGTTATGATTAGCGATTTTAAGTCAGACTGTTCAATATAAGAAAGCATCTCTTTCAGCTCGTCCATAAACTCCTTGTTTATGCAGTTGTGCTTGGAGCTTCTGTTGAGTGTAAGTAAGCCTGTGCCTTTTGTTTCTTCAAATTTTATGTATTTCAAAATTCAAACCTCTCATATACCTGTTTTTCTGTGATAATCGCATCGATTAACTCGTTGTCCGTAATATCGAAAGAGTAGTTAACGGCTTTTGCATTTTTGGGCGCAACCTTAATCGAGTTAAACTCTAAAACCTCTTTTGCGTTTCTTTCTTCCACGATAATTTCGTTTTGAGTTTCTATATTTCTGTCTATCGTTGATTCGGGAGCTGCAACGATAAAATCTATGTTGTGTCTTTTTGCCGTCACTGCGAGGCAGTATGTTCCGATTTTGTTAGCCGTATCACCGTTTTTGGCTATTCTGTCGGCGCCGACGATAACGGCATCAATCAAACCTTTTTTCATAAGCATTCCGCAAGAGTTATCGGTAACAATCCGATATTCTATATTTTCCAGTTCAAGCTCAAAAGCCGTTAAACGGGCTCCCTGCAAATAGGGTCTTGTTTCGTCAACATAAACCAAATCGAGGCAGCCTTTTTTGTGCATAGTTTTTATGATTCCAAGTGCTGTTCCTATCCCTCCGGTTGCCAGAGTCCCCGTATTGCAGTGGGTTAGAATTCTCCTTTTATTTTTTAAATAATCAGCCCCTATCTTTCCTATTGCCAAATCCTCTTTCTTCTGATTTTCCCATAAGGTAAACGCCGCTGCCCGCAGTTTGTTTATGAGTTTATGTGTCGGCAGTATGTCACATTTTTCCTGCATAACATCGTTCATCTTATTTAGAGCAAAAAAGAGGTTGACAGCCGTTGGTCTTGTTTGAAGAAGGCACTCAAAGCCCTTTTTTGCTTTAACTTTAAGCTGTTTGTTTGTATCGGAATCCTTTACGGCAAGGTAGTATCCGAAAGCTGCCGTGATACCTATAAACGGTGCTCCTCTTACAACCATCTCTTTAATGGCAAAACACACATCCTCAACACTTTTTGCACTGAAATATTCAATCTTGTTCGGTAATTTCCTTTGGTCCAAAAGGAGTATCTCACTGTCTTTAACAATTAACGGTTCATAACCAGCCATTTTTTTCATACCACTCCAACGTCTTTTTAAACCCCTCACGTATCGCATATTCGGGCTTAAAATTCAAATCGATTTTAAGTTTTTCGTATCCGCAAGTCCAGCCGTCCGCCTTAATTTCGTTAATTTTATCAAGTGTAAACGGTGCTTTGTCTTTTAAAAAGTAGGTAAGATAGGCTATGAAATTGGCAAAGACCGGTGAAAGGTTCAGTTTGATTCTTAGCTTTTGTTGGTTGAGTGTATCAAAAATTATATCTGCTGCCTCCTGCCAAAGATATGTGTTTCCGTCCGATATGTAGTAAATTTGCGGTTTTTTTGTCTTATAGCCCACCAAGCCCTTTACGGCATTCGCCAAATCACGCACATAAACAAAGCTGAACGGTTTATCCTTCAAAACGGGTAAAAACCCCAATTTTGCAAATTTAAACAGCATAAAAAATTCGCGCTCATACTCTCCGTAAATTATGGGAGGTCTGAGTATCTTTAGGTCAAAGTCGCAAACATATTTCATTAGCTCGTATTCGCCTTTTAATTTTGAATATCCGTAGTGCGAAACCGGTTTGTCT
>JALVUQ010000058.1 GCA_027035575.1 Desulfurellales bacterium
GTGTTCGGAATCTATGATGTCTGCCGCAACCTCCTCGCCCCTATGAGCTGGGAGGCAGTGCATAAAAATATAGTCTCTGTTGGCGTCTTTTACAAGTTCTCTGTTTACCTGGTAGTGTTTCAGCAAAGAGTGTTTTTTTAGCGTTTGTTCCTCCTGCCCCATAGAAGCCCAAACATCGGTATAGATAACATCGGCATTTACCGCCGCTTCATACGGGATTTGTGTAAGTTCTATTGTTGCGGCGGTTTTTTGTGCGATTTCCACAGCCTCTTTAACCACAATACCGCTTGGCGACAGGTCAATAGGGGTTGCAACACTCAAATGCAGTCCTAAAACGGCAGCCGCATAAATCCAAGAATTTGCCATATTGTTTCCATCGCCTATAAACGCTATCTTTAAGTTATCCAATTTGCCGAAGTGTTCCTTAATTGTCATCAAATCCGACAGTACTTGGCAGGGGTGCAGTAAATCCGTCAGTGCGTTTATAACCGGAACGGATGAATATTGTGCGAAGTTTATAATTCTGGAGTGCTCAAACGTCCTTATCATAATTATGTCAACATATTTTGATATAACCCTTGCGCTGTCTTCGACGGTTTCTCCTCTGCCAAGCTGTATGTCCCTTGATGATAGGAATATGGCGTCACCGCCGAGCCTTTTCATACCAGATTCAAAAGACAGCCTTGTTCTAGTGGATGATTTTTCAAATATCATACCCAATATTGCGCCGCTAAGAGGTTTGTAATCTTCGCCGTTTTTTAACCTGTTTTTAATATCGGAGGCTTTATCGATTAAAGATAAAATCTCATCCCTGTTTAAATCCTTTAAACTCAAACAATCCTTTTTCATCATTAATCTCCCCGTCAATGTGATTTAAAGCACAACCTTCTTAGGTTCATTAAAACGTCTATACCTGCTATTGTTGTGCCGAAGAATATGACAATCCTGTTTTTATTGCCCTCCCTTGATGTTTCCAAAATTTCATCTATCGTTCCGTTTACAATCGTTGAGCCGGTTGCAAGTGCCAAAAAATTCTCCTCCACCAGCTTTTTTGCATATAAACGACCGTCCAATATTGTAACGCCGTCAAAGTTCTTTCCTATGTTATCCTCGTCCAAATCCGCAATTTTTACATTGTTTTTTGAAAATGTTTTTATCAAAGAGCTGGCAATAGCCGGCTGCAAACCTATAAGTCCGATTGTCAAACTCTTTCCCCATCTGTTTAAAAGCCTGTATGACATCTCTTCGGCACATTCTTCGGGCTCTCTGTTTTTACAGTGAATTGTGCCCGCGGCAATGTTTAGATGTCTCAAAACGGCATTAACCGCTGCAACAACAACAGCCCTGTTTCTGTTTGTGTTAAAGGGCAGGTTTATGACATCCTTTATTGTTCCCTCAAAATCGCTTGGCTCATCCGTAAAAGCCTGTCCTTTATCGCCCATAAAATTAGCCTCAATCAACACCTCTTTGCCTTTTAAAATAGGATAGTCGTCTCTAAGCGGTTTTCCTATTGCTTCCTCTGGCTTTAAAGGGCGCATCTTTACATTGATTGAGCTGTCTATAAGCCCGTGTTTTTCAACAATATTTCTAAATTTCGATACTGCCTCTTCTAAGATTGGCATAAAACACACCCCTTTTTTGTTGCAGCTTTGAGTTTCTGTGTCCCGCCGCCTTCGTTTATTATGGTTTTTGCCTTTTGTGCATCAGTAACAAAAGAACCGCACAGGTGGGTGACTTTCGTGCTGCTGAATATCTCTTTATCCATAGGGCAAGACGGTCCCAATATCGCAAATGTTTCCGCCTCGGATATATCGAGAATATTGTCTATCGTTTTATTTATAAGTGTTGTTGCCGAAACTACGGCAATATCGCACTTTTTTAACTCGAAGTATTCGGCGTAATCTGGCAGCGAGTCACCTTTAGGGTTTCTTTCGCATATAACAAAATGCTTGGCTTTTTTTTCAATAATAGGGATTAAAGGAGCAAAATATCCAATCATAACAACCGATTTTGTGCTGTTTATATGGTTGATAATATCATAGTCAACCGAGTTTTCCTCTTTGTTAAGTATGGCGTTTGCCGTTGCAAGCGCCAGGGTTGAGTCCAAAAGATCGTATGAGAATATTTTCTCAAGAAGATAGTGAGCTTTTTTTCCTATCAATGAGCCTGCATACTCCAAAGCCGTGCAGGTTTTGGCATTTAGCTCTTTGACAAAAGAGTACGACAATCCGCAAAACCCGTTATCAAGCTCAACAATCGTATAGCCGAGACCTATACGCACATCTTTTATTATAAAGTTATTCGAGTCTTCTTTGGCTTTTTCGTAGATTCTGTTATGTATAAACATTTACATAAACTCCTTTAATC
>JALVUQ010000059.1 GCA_027035575.1 Desulfurellales bacterium
GAAAAACAGCCGAGCTGCACGGAAAGGAAAAGCTTGCCGAAATTCCTCTTATGCTTGTTATAGGCGGTCAGGCAAATACCGGAAAGTCAAAGCTGCTGTTTTTTATTAACGAAATGCTCGGCAACAATTATGAGGTTTACAATTATCAGGAGATAGACGTCAGAGGGCAAAGGGTAATTGCCGATATGCTTGAAACGGAGAACATTTTTCCGCTTCTTGTCGATGAGGTGGAGCAGAAGCTCTTTGATTCCAACACTGGTCAGATGCTTATAAAAAGTGCAACAAACAAGCTAATCAACCCGCACCCTTGTTTTATAGGAACAACTAACAAAGAGTTTAGCCCGAGGGCTGAAATTGTCAGAAGGCTTTACTACATAAACTTCTCAGACCCGTTTTTAACGAGTTACAGCCAAGAGAAAAAGGAGGCTGACAAATACTTAAGCGAACAGGTTGGAGAAATAGACGATACTATCTTTCGGTATTTTATAAAAGAGATGATATCAATCATTAAAAACGACAGCGAAACGTTTTTTAAAATGAGCGACCCTCTGTTTTTCGGAAGAAAGATTCTGAAAGATGTTTTTGATATGGCAAATATAGACACATCCTGCATCAGTGATGAATTTATAGGGGATTTTTACAGAACAAGCAGTATCGAGTGGAAGAATATCTTTGTATATCACAGGGCAATGTTCAAAACAGACAAAATTGACAATGAAGAGGTTTATTTGATTGATTTGAATACAATAGCAATGGATACGGGATATAAAAGAAAAGCCGATGTGCTGAAGAATAAACTGCCGCCGGATGTCCTAAAAAGCGGGGGAGAGACCGTGATTGCTCTAAGAAAACAGAAATTTCTCGATTTTATAGGGGCAAAGGATGCCCAAGACGGCGGATTTAGGAAAATAATTCGTTTTTTCGGATTGAAATAGAAAGCGAATAAAAAACATTTGGATATCAGAAGACAAAAAAGCCAACCAAGGCTAACTGCCTTAATTGGCTTGATAACAGGCTTTAAGTGGCGCGCCCGAGAGGATTCGAACCTCTGGCCCACGGATTAGAAGTCCGTTGCTCTGTCCAGCTGAGCTACGGGCGCATTAAGTTTTAGTGGTCGGGGTGAGTGGATTTGAACCACCGACCCCCTGCTCCCAAGGCAGGTGCGCTAACCAAACTGCGCTACACCCCGCTGTTGATACTGAGCGATAAGTTATCTACCACACTTTTTATCATAATTCAATAAAAAAATTAAACGGCTTGTCTTTTTCTTTCTTTTGCCTTTGACACCATAGAGCGTCTACCATTGCTGCTTTTTTTGAATATGTGCAGAATCGTTTCGGCATCCTCAGCCGGAACGCTTATAAATGAAAATTTATCCAGAATTCTGACGTCCCTTATTTCTCTTTGATTAGTGCCCGTCTTTTTTTCTATGAATTCGACGAGCTTTCTTATTGTGTAGCCGTCTTCTCTGCCGAGTGCGACAAACAGCCTGACGTTTTTGTTTGAGTAATCTCTTTTTGCTTCTTTAATTTCTTTATAGCTTGTTTTGCTCAGTTCGTTTTTAAACTTCATCTTCAAAAGCTTTGCTATGGCTTCTTCGGGGTCTGTATTTTCCATAATTTCTCTTGCAAGCTGCATATAATCGGCATCTTCAACACTAAGCTGGTCTGAGGCTATATCGTTTTTTATCTGTTCTTTCTTTATGTTTATCGTCTGCTCCACTGTCGGCAGAATTTCCTTTTTCATATTTGCCTTTGCCATTTTTTGTATAAATGCAAGCTTTCTGTATTCGGCCGGTGTTACAAATGTTATGGCTATGCCCTCTTTCTTGGCTCTGCCGGTTCTGCCTATTCTGTGGATATACCCTTCGGGGTTTTGAGGAAGAGAGTAATTAATGACGTGCGTTAAGCCTTCTATATCTATGCCTCTTGCCGCAACATCGGTTGCCACAAGAATATTAAGCTGTTTTTTCCTGAACCTGGCGAGGATTTTTTCCCTTCTATCCTGAGACAAATCGCCGTGTATGGCATCGGCATAATATCCTCTATCCATCAATTTGTTGGCAATGTTTTGAGCATCTATCTTTGTTTTGCAAAAAACAAGTCCGTAAAAATCGTTGACTATATCCCTAATTCTGCAAAGTGCTTCAAATTTGTCGGATTCATTGACCTCAAAATATATCTGGCTTGTGAGAATTTTTTCTTTTTCTATAGATATAAATTTATACCCCGGCATATATTTTTTCGCCAACGCTTTTATTTCGTTGGGTATTGTTGCAGAAAACATCATTATTCTTTTATTTTCGTTTGTTGATTTGAGTATCTCTTCAATATCCTCGA
>JALVUQ010000060.1 GCA_027035575.1 Desulfurellales bacterium
AAGAGATAATGCTGTCTGCAATCTCATCTCCAATACCGTCTATGGACAGCAGCTCCTCTTTCGTGGCTCTTCTTAGGGCATCCAAATTACCAAACCTCTTTGCAAGAATTTTAGCTACAAATTCACCCACGTGTTTTATTCCCAATGCGTAAATAAACTTAGCAAATGTTGTACCTTTGGATTTTTGAATTGCTCCTGTCAAATTCTCAGCAAGTTTTTCCCCTACCCTGTCAAGACTTGCCAATGTTTCTTTGTTTAGCTTATAAATATCGCTAACATCCTTGACTATACCTTTGTCAACCAGCTGCTCGACTATCTTATCACCGAATCCGTCAATGTTCATAGCCTTTCTTGAAACAAAATGTTTGACAGATTCTTTCAAAACTTTGGGGCAATTTATATTGGTGCATAGGTAATATGCGCCGTCTTTTGCAACTCTTGAGCCGCAAACAGGGCAAACAGAGGGCATTTTGAATTTTCTTTGCGTACCGTCTCTTAAATCCTTAATGGGTTTTACAACCTCGGGTATAACATCGCCCGCCCTTTGCACAAAGACATAATCACCTATCATTATGTCTTTTTTTTCTATCTCATCCATAGTGTGCAAAGAAGCCCTCGAAACCGTTGCTCCCCCTATATTAACCGGCTCTAAAACTGCAACCGGTGTAAGAATTCCCGTTCTGCCAACATTAACCTCTATATCCAAAATCTTTGTTGTTTCCTGTTGAGCCGGGAATTTAAATGCTATTGCCCATCTCGGAGATTTGGTTGTGCTTCCGAGTTTATTTTGCATCTCAAAACTATTGACCTTAATAACAACGCCGTCAAGCTCATAAGGTAAACCGTTCCTTATCTCGCCCAAGCGATTTTTATGCTCTATTGCCTCTGTAATGTTTTTACAAAGCTTATTCAACTCCGATACTTTAAACCTCATTTTCTTCAGTAATTCAACTGCCTGATGTTGGTATTTGATTTCACCATCCAATCCCCTTATCTCTCTTAAATAGTATGCAAACATTATCAAGTTTCTTTTAGCGGTTTCCTTGGGGTCAAGCTGCCTAAGCGAACCGGCAGCGGCATTGCGGGGATTTGCAAAAAGCGGCTTGTTTTCCTTTAAACGCTCGCTGTTTATTCTTTCAAATTCTTCTTTTGTTAACAACACCTCTCCCTGAACATCGAGATATTTTATATTTTTAAAATCTTCCAACTCAAGCGGTATGCTTTTTATTGTTTTGATATTTTGGGTAACATCTTCACCGACATAGCCGTCTCCCCTTGTTGAGGCGTTTGTGAGTTTGGAATCTTCATAAATAAGACATATTGAAAGACCGTCAAATTTTGGCTCCACAAAGTATTCAATATCCGTATCTTCCGGCATCTTTAAAAACCGTTTAATTTTTCTGTCAAACTCTCTTATGTCACCCTCGTTAAATCCGTCATCCAAAGACATCATAGGTATTTTATGCTCAACCTTTTGAAATTTATTCAAAACGTTTCCGCCCACTCTTACAGTCGGCGAGTTCTCATCAAAAAATTCCGGATTATTTTTTTCAAGCTCAATAAGCTCTTTTAACATTGAATCATACTCTTTATCGGATATTATCGGGTCATCCAATGCATAATATCTGTAGTTGTGGTAGTTTATCTGCTTCCTTAAATTCTCTATCCTGCTGCGGATGCTTTCCTTATCCATCATCTGCCCTCCTGAAAAATTCAAGGGAAAAACCGCTTTTGGAATCATACACAACATAGCTAAAATGTTTAAAAAAATCCCCGCTGTTTATATACAAACCGCTTCCTATTTTTTTAATAGTCGGATTGTGCGTATGAGCAAGAATTACAACATCAATTCCGTTTTTTAATCTATCTTCTGCAAATACCTCAAGTGCTTTGTCGGTTCCTCGATATTTTTTTGAATGCAAACGCTTTTTGCTGAATTGAGATGCTTTCTGAGATAAAAAATACAAAAAACGAGGGCTGATTTTATCTATTAAATTGAGCGTCAATCTGTTTTTCAAAGCTGCTCTAAACATTCTATAACCAACATCGTTTTTGTCTATGGTATCACCGTGTTCAAGATGAACTAAAAAATCGTCAAGCTTTATAACCAACTCCTTTTTTATCACCTCTACATTGATAAATTCTTTAATCGCTTCAAGGTTGTACTCGTGATTTCCCTCGAAGATGAACACCCTCTTTTTATTTGAAACAATGTTCAAAAGATTGATAAGTTTAAGATGGTGAGAGTAAAAAAAACCTCTATATCCGTAGTAAAATTCGAATAAGTCGCCGAGAATGAATATACTGTCGAACTCGTCATACTGTTTTAACAAAAAATCTATGACAGCATCATTTTTAGGATAGTGTGAATCGGAAATAAAAAGGCATCTCATATCCTATTCAATCGCTGCCTGCTTTTTATGAGTTTAATCATCAGGAAACCGAATATAAATCCGCCGATATGCGCAAACCATGCGACACCTCCCATATAGTGAGAAGAAATCGAGAAGATGCCGTTGAAATATTGAATAAAAAACCAAAAAACTATAAATAACCAGGCAGGAATCCACAAAAATGTAATAAAGATAAATATTGGAACCAAAGAAAGTATCTTTGCGTGCGGAAACAGTACGAAATATGCACCCACAACCGCAGATATTGCACCGCTTGCACCTATCATAGGAATTGTCGAAAAAGGTGACGCAATACCTTGGACAAAAGCAGCTACAAATCCTCCGGCAAGATAGAAAAGAAGGTAGTTTGTGTGACCGAGCTCATCTTCGACATTATCACCGAAAATCCATAAAAACCACATATTTCCGAGAATGTGCAAAAATCCTCCGTGCAGAAACATAGAAAAAAACATTCTGATTATTGAGTGAAAAATATCGTGATATTGAAAAAGCATTGCGGGAATAAAGGCGTTGTTGTATATGAAAGCTCTAAAATCCGGCACGTTCAATTCGTATATAAACACAAGTACATTGACGATAATTAAAGAAATATTAACAATCGGTTGACTGTAAGACGGAACATCATCCTTCAGCGGAAACATTCTTCCTCCTTCGATAGACAGTTATTAGATACTTTAGCAAAAAATATGAGATAATACCAAAGAATACACCCTCAACGACACTACCTATAAAAATAGATATAAAAACATCCGGTCCGCTTTTTAGATAGTGCTCCATAGTAAAGGGTTTAATAGTAAAATGAATATCTTTATTTAAAAAAAACTCTCCTATTCTGTACTCGGAATAATAAACAAAAGGCATTGTCCAGGGAAGGTTAGCCCAAGAGCCTGCAAGTGCCGAGACTTTATTCAATCCGAATATAATAGAGATAACTATAATCAAAATAGTATGAATACCAAGAAAAGGTGAAACCGACACATAAACGCCTACAGCAAAAGAAAGGGCTAATTTATGGGGTGTATCGTCAAGTGCCACTATGGTTTTTAAAACTTCTTTGAAGGATGTAATGTTAAATTTCAATACTCAACCTTTTTTAAATAAATCACCTATGGAAAAGCCACTCCTTTTATTAAGTTTTGAAAGCCTGTCCAGCGCTCCCTGATTTGAGCCATCCATAGAAAGAATCTCTTCGTAAAGCTTTTTTGCAGTATTTTTTAAACCAATCTCTTCATAAATATTAGCCATTTTAAATTTGGCTTTCATATCCCAGGGTCTGTTATCCGAAACAATTTTAAAGTGTTTCAAGGCTTCATGGTAGCGTTTTTTTCTAAAATACGCCTCTCCCAAAAGCATCACAGCATCAAAATAAGCCTTGCCCTCAATACCTCTCAAAATCTTAATGGCTGCATTGTAGTCTTTTTTTGCTATCATACTCTTAGCCTTGTTTATTATGACATAATTATAATCATCACTTCCTTTTTCAACAACTTTTGCACCGCTTGTTTTGCCCTGTTTTAATCTTTTTATCTCATTATAGGCTTCCGTTACAGCCATAAATTTTTCTTGTCTTGTCTTTCTTTCTGTTTCGTCCAAAGACATATCGGGGTGGTATTTCTTTGCAAGATTACGAAAAACCCTTGCAATGTCCTCTATGGAATCATGCTCGTTAACGCCTAAGATTTCATAGGGGTTCATATATGTTATTTGTAGTTCTTAAATTTTCTTCTCAGCTTAGACATTATATTTGCCTCCAACTGCCTCACCCTTTCTTTGCTGATGTTGTATTTTTCGCCGATTTCTCTTAGGGTATGAGGCTTCCCGTCATACAAACCGTATCTTAACCTTATTATGTCCTGTTCTCTTTCCGGCAGCGATTCAAGATAGGTATTTATATCCTCTATCAAGGATTCTTGTATTTGCCTGTCTTCCAATGAGTCATCAGACTCACTGATAAAATCAAGAAGTGTCGCATCCCTGTCATCTCCGACGAACTGGTCTAAAGAATCAAAAGACAGTTTGGCAAATTCGGCGTTTTTAAGCTCCTTTTCACTTAAACCGCTCACTTCCATAATTTCTTCTTTATTGGGGTCTTGGTTGTGTTCTGCTTTAAGTGTCTTTTTTATTTCGTCTATCTTCCTGTTTCTGCTTTTTGCCTTTATAGGGATTTTTATCGGGGTGCTCTGTTCCGTTAAAAACTTTATAATCGACTGCTTAACCCACCATGAGGCATACGATATGAATTTTATGTCTTTATCAGGGTCGAACTTTTTAGCAGCCCTGATTAGCCCCAAGTTTCCTTCATTAATCAAATCCAAAAAGGGCACTCCGAAATTCTTATATTTTTTTGCAATACTGACAACGAACCTCAAATTATGCTTAATCAGCTTTTTTAAAGCTTCCTTATCACCGTTTTTTATCTTTTTACCGAGCTGCCTTTCTTCTTCAACTGACAATACCGGGATGTCGGATATCTCTTTCAAATAGGAGGTTAAAGCATCCGATGACTCGACAGAGACTAACTCTTTATTTTCCATTTGGTTGTCCCTGCTGTGTCTTCAAGTATGACACCCATCTTTAAAAGTTCGTCTCTTATGGCATCGGCTTTTTTAAAATCCCTCTCTTTTCTTGCCCTGTTTCTTTCTTCTATTTTTTGCTCAATATAATTTACATCAATTCCGTCTTTAAAAAACCAATCTTTTGAAGTTGTTTTAAAAACTCCCAAAACATCTGAAATTTTACCCATAGAAGACAAAAATGTATCCTTTATATAGAAAGATGGTTTAATCTGTTTTCTTTCACACTCATCAAGATACACATTCAGGCTTTTCAATACCTTAAATACCTCTCCTATGGCTTTGGGTGTATTGAAATCATCGTCCATCGCCTCTTCAAACCTGTTAATCAAATTGTCCAAATCGTCTTTAATTGTCCCTAAATCCAAATCTTTTTCATCAGAAAATTCCGTTTCTTCTAAGCGTTTGATAAAATTATAATATCTGTTTAACGCCTCCTTGGCGCTGTTTAAGCCATCAAACGAAAAATCTATCGGGCTCCTGTAGTGGGTTAACAGCAGAAAATATCTGAGAGTTTCGCCTCTAAACTGCTTTAAAATATCTTTAATGGTAAAAAAATTGCCCAAAGATTTGCTCATCTTCTCTTTGTTTATTTTTACAAAGGCGTTGTGCATCCAATATTTAACAAACTCTTTTCCGCTTGCCGCCTCACTTTGGGCTATCTCGTTTTCGTGGTGCGGGAATATTAAGTCCTCACCGCCACCGTGAATATCAAACGTTTCACCGAGATACTTCATACTCATAGCAGAACACTCAATGTGCCAACCGGGTCTTCCCAACCCCCAAGGAGATTCCCAAAAAGGCTCACCCTCTTTTGACTTTTTCCATAATGCAAAGTCCAATGGGTTCTCTTTTTTATCGTTAATATCGATTCGAGCACCGCTTTTTAGCTCATCAATATTTTTGTGAGAAAGCTTGCCGTAATCTTTAAACTTTTCAACCCTATAGTAAACATCCCCATCAATCTCGTATGCATATCCTTTATCTACAAGGGTTTTAACCAGTTGTATTATCTCCTTGATATGTTGAGTTGCTTTGGGTTCATACACGGGCTTTCTTATTCCTATGGCATCCATATCTTTGTAGTACTCTTGAATATACTTTGTCGAAACTTCCTCGCAAGAGACGTTTTCTTCATTCGCCTTTTTTATGATTTTATCATCAACATCGGTAAAGTTTTTAACAAACACCACATCATAACCCTTGTACTGCAAATACCTGAAAATAATATCAAAGTTAACGGCACTTCTTGCGTGTCCTATGTGACAGTTGTCATAAACGGTAACCCCGCAGACATACATTCCCACTCTGTTTTTTGAGATGGGTTTAAATTCAACAATATCCCTTTTTGCAGTATCAAAAATTTTCAGCATACAACTACCTCAAAACATAATTTTGTGTCTCATCCGGAATCTCTTTTAAGCCGCTGTTGTAGGTGTCAAAAAAGACAGAAAAATAATTTTTATATTGGCTTACCACAACACCCTCTCCAACAGATGTATTTACGGGTAAATTCGAATCAACTCTATCGAGATAGACCTTTTTGCCGACTATATCTGAGTCTATATTATGCTTATTTTTAACTTTCAAAAAAATATAATATCCTATATGAGGCGTCAAACTGAAATCGTATATAGATATTAAATTAACAGGAATATTTCCAAGCTTAACAAATTTTGCACTCTTTTTAATCTCTTTATACGGATAGATTAAGTTGACCATATCCTTAGAGCTTATTTCGGCATAAGCTTTTTCAATAACACACTTAAATACCTTAGGTTTAACCATTGAGATTACTTTAAGTTCGCCAATGGGAACATAAACGCTAACAGACTTTATATTTAGATTGGAGTAATCTTTAAACTTTCTATAAATATAGAATTTCTTAACGTTAATGTTCTTCTTTGCATAGACAAAAACCGTTTCTCCCTGCTTTGCCTCTAAGGTATTATACCTGTCATATCTTAGTTTGCCGATTGACAAATCGTTCTTGTGCCACATACAAAAGCCGTCTCCGCAATCCGAATAATAGTTCTCACCGTCGAAAAAGATAGAGGCATCATATTTAACCAACTGCGGCGCAGTTGGTTTTTGCTTCTTATTTTTTGCCTTTTTATATATTGCTATACCGTATTTTGTATATTCTATCACCTCACCCGGAAATATCAAATTAGGGTCATTTAGGTAGGTATTATTCATCCATATTTTACCCCACAAAAACGGGTCTTTATAGTGGGCTTTGGATAAATCCCAGAGAGTATCCCCCGGCTGAACAACGTGCAGCTTGTTGGAAGCATTTGCACTAAAAGTTATAAAAACCGCTATTAAAATAAACAGTACAACCTTTTTCATTTCATCCTCCCTTTATTTTTTCAACTATTTTTGCGTATCTGCTTGCAGGAAATCTCTTTAATAAAATATCTTTATAATATTCAGCCTTTTTTTTATCGTATGAATACAGCTTAACCAAATCGTACAAAGCGGCATCTGTTTTGCCTCCGCTTATTACAGAACCGAAAGGGTACTTCTTTAACAAAATTTTTAAGGTCTCAACGGCTTTGTTTGTTTGACCCATATGGAGGTAGCAGTGTGCAAGCCAAAACAGAGCATTGTCATCCAAATCGTTATTTTTGTAGCTCTTTACAAAGTTTTGAAACATATTCAAAGCCAGTTGAAAATTTTTCTTACGGTAGGCGTTAAGCGCTCTTTTGTAATACTCCGTATAATTTATGTCTGTCAGGATAACGGTATTATTATCTGTTGGAGCGTCTTTTACAGAAGCGACCTTTTGCTTTTCTGATTTTATCTTAGGCACCTTTACGCCTGTAACCTCTTTTTTTTCAATTTTTGTTCTATTATCAACAGCCTTAACAATGCTATTGTTGTCGCTGCCTCCTAAAATAGCGGAAACAGGAGGTATTTTATCGGAGAAATTATCCTGCTGCCTCTCTTTCTTTAATCTCTCTTTAATTTTAAGCAGCTTTCTTTCTATGTCACCTATTCTTAAAGAGTTGTTTTTTATATTTACGCTATTGGTCTGAATTTGATTTTCAAGCGTATCAATACGTATTTTTAAAGCGTTATACTCCTTGCTATGACCGCCAAATGTGCTGCAACCATATAAAGATAATAATAAAAAGATAATAACTGCCTTTTTCAACTGCACCTCCAGGTTGAAGAATTCTAAATTAAAGCTTACTGTTTGTCAACTTTTGATAATTTTTATCGCTGCTTACACATTAAAACTCTTTGTTAAATAGTAGGCTTGAGAGTCAACCCTCCTCAAACCAGCAGCTTTTACCTTTTTATATTTATCGCCGTTAAGCTGCCAGGCATTTACATTATCGTTAAAATGCAGCTTTAACAACTTAAACAGTCTCTTCTTTAAAACTGGTTCGTCTATCTCAATCATACTCTCCACGCGCCTGTCCATATTCCTTTCCATAAAATCGGCAGACGATATAAACACCCTCTCATTGCCGTTGTTATAAAAATAGAATACGCGGGGGTGCTCCAAAAATCGTCCTACGATACTGACAACCCTGATATTTTCGCTTACTCCCTTTATATCCGTTTTCAGACCGCAAACACCCCTGACTATCAAATCCACCTTTACTCCGGCTTGCGAGGCTTCATACAGCTTTTCAATAAGTTTCTCGTCTATCAGAGAATTAACCTTAATTATTATGTGCCCTTTTGCTTTGGATTTAGCCGTCATTATTTCATCATCAATAAGCTTTATCAGCTTTTTCCTTAAATAGTTGGGTGCTAAGGTTATCTTCTTCCATTTTTCATAATCCGTATATCCCATCAGGTAGTTGAAGATGTTTGCATTATCAATTCCTATCTCTTCCTTAGCTGTTATATAATCCAAATCGGTATATATTTTTGCCGTTTCTTCATTATAATTGCCGGTTGCAATATGGCTGTACTCCACAATCCTTCCATTCTCATTTCTTGTTATCAAAATATTTTTTGTGTGCACTTTCAAACCAGGAATACCGTATGTGACTATACACCCGGCATCTTCAAGCTCTTTAGCCCACTCAACATTCATCTGCTCGTCAAAACGGGCTTTAAGCTCTATAACAACGCAAACCGATTTGCCGTTTTCTGCGGCTTTTATAAGGTTTTTCACAATACTTGAGTCTCTGTTTACTCTATAGATGGTCATCTTTATGGATAGCGTCATTTCATCGTTAGCTGCTATTTCAACCAATTTGGAGATAAAAGAGAAGTCGTTATAAGGTCTGTAGAGTAAAATATCGTTGTTTTTTATATACTCAAATATTGAAGAGTCAGGCTTTACTCTATAAGGATAGTAACTTTTAAAAGGTTTAAAATACAATTTGTCGTTTTCAACTCTCAAGTTAAAAAAGGAGGTCAAATCTATAAAATCAAATGTTTCGTATATATATTTTTTTTCAATTTTCAGGTTATCCATAAGCAGTTTTTCTATCTTCTCAGACGGCTTTTTATTTATCTCAACTCTGACGATTTGCCCTTTCCTTCTTTTGTCAAGCTCCTGCTCCACCAAAAGCAGCAAATCCTCAGAGCCCTCCTCTTCAATTGTCAAATCGGCATCTCTTGTTACTCTGATAATGTAGTAATCCTTAATTTTGTAGTTTCTGAACAACTCGTTAAGTTTATTTGCAACTATATGCTCAAGTGTAAAAACATAACGTTCGCTACCCACATCCCTGACATAAATTTTCTTTAATTTATCAGGAATGATTACAACGGAGACATACTCTCTTCCTTCCTTTTCCATTTCAACTACAAATGCACTTCTTTTGTTATATATAAAAGGAAACGGATTGGATGCGCTTAATGTTACCGGAGAAATGGCAGGTAAAATCGTCTGTTCAAACACTAGCTCGCAGAACTCAAAAACACACTCGTTAAATTTATCTTCAATAAATACGGAGTGCTTCTCCAATTGAGATTTTATCGAAAGAAAGTATTTTTCCTGCTTTTTTAAAAGCCGCTCCACTTTCTTTCTTATATGATGCAGTACCTCCTTTGGTGTTAATCCCGCCCTATCCTTCTTGTCGTATCCGAGTTCTATCTGGTCTATGACGCCGGCTACCCTTATCATAAAAAATTCATCGAGATTGTTCGAAAATATCGATATAAATTTTAGACGCTCCATCAACGGAAAACGTCTCTCTCTCGACAGCTCCAAAACACGCTCGTTAAAATCGAGCCAACTGAGTTCCCTGTTTATAAAAGGAAATTTTTCACTCAATCTCCTGCTCCGTTTCTATTTTTATTCCGAAAAGCTCCTCAAACAATCTTGCCTTTTTCTTTAAAGAAACCATCTCGAAAAATATAAAATTATCGCTGATTAACTTGATTTTTATGCTGTTTTTATCAAGCTTTATCTTGAATTCTTTAATTAGCTGCTTGTGGCTTGCATCCAAGGCATCTGCAATCCTAAGCAAAGAAACAAGCTTTTTAAGCATAAATGTATCCTCTTGGCTTAAATAGTTGTAGAGCCTTAAATACACATCTTTCTCTTTTTCCTTATGCAGTAGGGCAATAAGAGCTATTATTCTGCTGTCCTTTTCTCCGATTTGCGGAAGATGAAGGGAGTTTATTATGTAGTACGAATGCTCTTCGTGATTTTCCTCATTGACATAATATCCTACATCGTGCAAAAGAGCAACTATCTCAAGCAGTTGTCTGTGTTTTTTGTCAAGCAGATGGTGGTTTTGAAGCATATCAAACAATTTTAGAGCACAATCTCTGACATACAAGGCGTGTTTTTTATCGAAATTATACTTTTCTCCTATATTCAATATTGTCTTTTCAAGGTACTCTTTGAGATTTTTTTGTTTGTAGCTTTTTGAATAGTACATCAAAAGCTTTCTTGGAAATGTGGTCTTGCTGAAATAAAACAAATCCGTTTCAAAAAGTTTCAAAACATTCAAATAGACACAAACCATTGGCTTTAATACTTCCGCTTCGTTACGCCTGATAGAAAATCTGTCTCTAATAAAATCAACGTTCTCTTTTTTAATTTCATCAAAAAGAAACTCTATATCTTTTTGAGCAAGAAAGTTATTTGAAGGTGAGAAGATTCCCCTTAATATGTTAATGGAGCTTCCCGAAAACACAACATTTTTAATCTTAAACGAAGATATGACATATTCAACCCCTGAAATCATACTCTCAATGTATCTGTTGTACGCATAAACCTTATTTTTTTCATCCAATTCTTTAAATATTTCATTCAGCCTCAGGCTTCCGAAGCGAAGGGAATCTGCATAGAGTATCGTCTTGCCTTTTACAACGGCTATGGAAACATTACCGCTTGAAACGTTAACAAGTACAACCCCGTTCTTTTCCAGTCTGTTAAATCTTTCAAATTCGTTTTTAATTCCTATATACCTGATATAGAGCTCTTCATACGGAGTTAAAACCCTAATCTTCATTCCGAGTTTTTTATCCATAAAGTCCAAGAAGAAATCTCTGTTTTTTGCCTCTCTCACACCGCTTGTAGCGATGACTTCAAATTTTTTTCCAATCCTGTACTCGTTCATTTTTTCTTTGAATTTACTTAAAATATCGTATGCCTCGTGTATGCTCGCAGAGGATATAAGACCGTTAGAGAACGTATCTTTTCCCAAAGACAGCGACTTAACCAGATACTCTATCTGTTTGTATTTTCCGTTTAAAAAAGAGCCTATCTCCATTCTGAAAGCGCTGGTTCCGATATTTATCACGGCAAAAAGACCGTTTTTCATCTTGCCACCGCCTTAACATTGAAGACCTCTTCAAACAAATTCTTTTTACTCTCAAATGCGTTAATTTCCAGCAGAAACTCTTTTTTGGATGTAAATTGAAAAAAAACAACGGTGTTTTGAACTTCAACATCAACGCAGGAAACCCTTGCATCGTGGGTCCTGTCAACTGCATCCGCAATTCTTAAAATTGCGGAAAGGGCTCTTACAATATATTTTTCTTCATCGTTTAGAGCGTTAAAGTTTTGATGAGTGCTTTTCGGCGGGCTCTTTCTGTGGTATCTTGCCACATTGGCAATTAATTCCACATCTTTGGAAGAATACCCTATAAAATCTGAGTTCTTTATCAGGTAGTAGCTGTGTTTGTGGTGTTTGGAATAAGATATATAGTTTCCGCAGTCGTGTAAAATCGCTGCTGCTTCAAGTATATTTTTCTCTCTGTCTTGAAGTTTGTGCAATTTTTTTGTCTTATCGAATATCGACAAAGCCAATTTTTTAACCTGCATTGCATGGGCTTTCTCAAAGTTAAACTTTTTGCCAATCTGAATTATCCTTGCCAGTCTCAAACTATGGTGCTTTTTTTGAAAATCCAAAACAATACCGGCTTTATTTATCGTATCTATCGTTAAACCCGTTCTCAAACCGCCGCTTAGGGTGTAAAATCCGCTTTTTTGAGCCTTATACAGGATTTTGTCTATTAACAGAGCCGCAGGCAATACTATATCGGCTCTTTTTGGCTCAAGATACTTAATATTTGTTCTTTCTTCTATGTTCTTTCCGATAATCTCTCTTAGAAACCCTTTCAAAAACTTTCTGTCAACATACTTTACCCTATCGCTATTTCCTTTACCTGCAATATAGGATATATTGTTCAATGTCCCGCCGAGACACACTATGTGCTCTATTTTATCATCAATGGGCAGGGCGGAAATCTCTTTATCCATATCTTCTTTAAATCGAATTACTTCGGATTCTTTGACGGGGTCGCTTTTAAAATACCTGTGCAAAAGTTTATTGCAGCCAAAAGGCGTTGATTTTGAAAAAACAGGTTTTTCATTGTCAACCACCATAAACTCGGCACTTCCGCCTCCTATATCCGTTATCAAAACCCTTGAATCTTTCAGCTCGAAATTCGCACTGACACCCAAAAAACCAAGATAGGCTTCGTTTTGACCGTCAATAATTTCTATCGAGATACCGGTTGATTGTTTTATTTTATCAATTACATAATCGGCATTTGAAGCCTCTCTGAAAGAGGCGGTAGCTATTGCCCTAACGGTGTTTACAGATTTTGAAAGATAAAGCTCCTTCATCTCGTTTAATGTTGTAATGAGTTTTTCTATTGTGGTTTCCTTGATTAGTCCATCCAAAAATACATCGTCCCCCAACCTCAACATCCTTTTATACTCTTCTACAACATCATACATACCGTCTTGTACTCTCGATATCTGCATTCTAACCGAATTGCTTCCTATATCAATAACCGCAATATTCATAAATACCTTCCAAAAACGATATCAAACGCATCAAAAACAATTATACCACATAATTTTTCAATAATAATTTTTGCATTTAAAACTTAAAAAATCAACAACAAAAAAGCCCGCTGCCTTTTTAAAGACAACGGGCGGTTAACTGCACAAAATAATTCTATTTATTCAACATTACCGATACATCTTCCAATAACGACTGCAAATCCTCTTCGTGTTCGACCTCATCTTCAAGTATTTGCAAAGCGAGATTGTAGGTCACGTGGTCTTTTTGAGAAACCTCTTTTATTATATCGTTATAAACATTGATGGCGCACTGCTCACCCTTTATGTTCTGCTCCAGGATTTTTTTAACGAAGTAATCGCTCGGTTGGTCATAGCCGCAGTTGGTAAAATCAAACCACTTCTTGGGAGACATGACAGGCTCACCGCCAAGCTGTATGATTCTGTTTGCAACCATATCGGCGTGCCTTAACTCGTCGTTGGCGTGTTCAATCAATTCCGCAATAGCAGCTTCCTTCATAGGACCTGCAACAACCTTTGCACCGAGCCAATATTGATAATAAGCAAGCCACTCATCCGCAAAAGCCCTGTTTAACAGTTCCAACACCCTGTTGACATCCATATTGACAATTTCAATTCCTCTTGTCCCCATAAAAACACCTCCTGTCTATTTTAATTTTTTGTGGCACAGCCACCAGTCAAGACATTTAAACTCGCCGTTATTGGCTTTTTCCATACGCTTTTTTGCCGTCTGCTCGTCTGTAGCAGGCGGAATGATAACACCATCCCCGAATTCCTCGTTATTAGGCCAGTTTGCAGGCATCGCTACACCGTTTTTATCCGATATCTGCATAGCCTTCACAACCCTTACTATCTCGTCTATATTCCTTCCAAGCTCTTGCGGGTAATACAGTATTATTCTTATTTTGTGCTTGTCGTCAACTATAAAAACGGCTCTGACCGTATTTGTACCTTTGCCCGGATGAATAAGACCCAGTTGATTTGCAACCTGCCCGGTATCCGCAATTATCGGAAACTCAATTTCAACATTGAAATTGTCTTTAATCCATTCAACCCATTTTATATGAGAAAAAACCTGGTCAACACTCAAACCTATCAAATCACAGTTAAGTTTCTTAAAATCCTCGTAGCGTTTCCGGAAAGCTACAAACTCGGTTGTACACACAGGCGTAAAATCGCCCGGATGACTAAACAAAACGAACCACCTCCCCTTAAAATGTTCCGGGATTGACAAAACACCCCGACTTGTCTGCACCTTTAGCGAGGGAAACTCATCTCCCAATAACGGCATTGCATTTCTTTCTTCCATCTTAAAACCTCCAAAAAATAGTTTAAAATCAATCCCGAATGCAAAGAAACCATAGAATAATTACTATTCAGGATTAATTCTTAAAACACTATACGGCACTCAAAACCAAAAGTCAAGAAAAAATATTATATAATATCAATTATTATTAATGTAGGAAGTCTTTAATTACGATTTATTGTTCTTATATGTTATTTGTTTTAAGCCTTTGACAACTCCTTAAATATGGTTCTCCTTGATTGATTTGAAAAATATTGTATAATTTTTTGGTAAAAATACCACTTGGAGGCAAAGGATGTTAAAAAACAAAATCATAGGAGTAATCGGTGCAGGAAAGATGGGGAGCGCATTGATTTCAGGTATGTTAAAAAAAGGCTTGGAATCGAAGAATATTATTGTTTCAGACAAATTTGCGGCGCAAGAGGCAAAAAGAAAGTTTGGCATAGAAATAAAAAACAATCCCGAATTGGCAAAAGATTCCGATATAATCATCCTTGCGGTTCAACCTGCCGATATATACGAATGTTTGCAGGATATATACCCGTTTATAGACAACAGTAAACTAATTATTTCAATAGCTGCCGGTATCAAGGTTGAAATTATGCGCTCCGTTTTAAAAAAGGGCAGATTCATCAGGGTTATGCCTAACGTTGCAGCACTGGTAAAAGAGGCAGTCTCGGCGGTGTATTGCGGTCCTCGAACAACCAAAGACGACGAAGAAACGGCTATTGCCATACTTGGTCTTGTGGGCGAGGTCGTAGTAATCCAAAATGAAAAATATATGGATGCGGTCACGGGACTTTCAGGCTCAGGACCGGCTTACATATTTGAAGTAATTGAAGCGCTTGCGGACGGCGGAGTTAAAGTGGGTCTAAGAAGAGCGGATGCGCTAAAACTGGCTGCTCAAACGGTAAAAGGAGCCGCAGAGCTTGTTCTTAAAACCAAAAAGCATCCTGCCGAGTTGAAGGATATGGTTGCATCACCAGGCGGAACAACAATATACGGACTCGCCGAGATGGAGAGAAACGGCATAAGAGGTGCTTTGATAGACGCCGTCGCAGCAGCAACAAAGCGTTCCGAAGAACTGGGACAGTAGGCTTTACTCCTTTTCGATTTTTATACTGACTATATTTGTCGGTTTTTTGACTGATAAACTTCCCTTTCTTTGATACTCCTCTTCTATCCTTTTCCTCAATGTTTTCTCAAGATTTTCTATTATTCCGTGCAGCTCTTCTATCTGCCTTTTCATTCTCATTATTATATCAACACCTGCCAAATTCACACCCAATCCCTGAGTCATCTCTCTGATGAACTTAACATCCTCCAAATCACTTTCGGAATAAAGCCTGATATTCCCCGACGTTCTGCTTGGTTTTATCAAACCCTCCCGTTCATACTCCCTCAACGTGTGAGGATGGATATTCAAAATCTCGGCAACCATTCCTATTGTATAAAAACCCTCTTTTTTTACACTCATAACCTTAACCCTCTAACAATTTCTTTAAGTTTTCATCTTCTTTTACATTTTTCGGAATTATAACGTTAACCCTTGCATAAAGCGGGTCGTTTCCTATGCCTTTTTGCTTTACCTTAAACACCTGGTTACACTGCGTTCCTTTGGGCACTTTGATAATTACGCTCCCCTCCGGAGTGTTTATACGAGCTTTTCCGCCAAACAACGCCGTTGACAGCGGAATATCAAATGTTGTGTATAGCTTGCCGTCTTTTATCTCAAAATCCGGGTTTGGCTCTATATTTACAACAAGATACAAATCTCCTCTGCCCCCCGGACCCTGCTGCCCTTTACCTTTGACCTTCAGTTTCGCTTTGTTTTGAATGCCGGGCGGTATCTTGACCTTAATATTTTCTCCGTTTAGATTAAGATTCACAACCTTCCCTTTAATAGCATCTTTGAATCCCAGATTTATATTGTAGTAAACATCGGCGCCTTTCGGTTCATAAGCACTTCTAAACCCGCCTCTTGCTCCCCCGAAGAGATTCTCAAACAAATCTCCTATGTCGAATTCTGCCGAAGATGAGCCCCTGAAGCCTCCGAAATCCCTGAAGTTAAAGTCGCCGTAACCTCCCTGTTCGTTGTTAAATCCTGCAAATCCGAACTTGTCGTACTGCTCTTTCTTCTCCTTATCGGAGAGTATGGAGTACGCCTCGTTAATCTCCTTAAACCTTTTTTCAGCTTCTTTATTGTTCGGATTCAAATCCGGGTGATATTTCCTGGCGAGCTTTCTGTATGCTTTTTTTATCTCCTCGTCAGTTGCGTTTTTATCTAATCCCAATACAGTATAAGGGTCATTCATAGCTCCACCTCTCTCTTTAAAGTAATTTCACATCCATAATATAACCCTTATATTGATATTGTCAAGTTTATTTATAATCATAAAATGCTATTATAATAGGAAATACAAAAAAATTATTTTTTTTAATTTTAACACTTGACAATATTACTATCAGGGTTATATTTAGTCACGAGAAAAAAAATGGAAAATGGAGGTGGTTGCTATGTTAAGCAGATTGGAACCTTTTAGAGAGTTAACAACTCTTCAGGACAGATTAAACAAAGTATTCGAGGGACTGCTGCCCGCTCCTACATCAATGAGAGAAGGCAGTGAATGGATTCCTGCGGTTGATGTTTATGAGGATAAAGATGCTGTCGTCATTGAAATTGAAGCACCGGGAATGAAAGAGGAGGATTTGAAGGTTAATCTTGAGAACAACACCTTGACAATCTCCGGCGAGAGAAAATTTGAAAAGGAAGAGAAAGAGAAAAACTACTACAGAATGGAAAGAAGCTACGGCTCTTTCACAAGGAGTTTCCTGCTTCCCGACAATGTTGACGTGAACAAGATTAAAGCCAAGTATAAAGACGGCGTATTGAAACTTACTCTGCCCAAAAAAGCGGAGTCAAAACCGCAAAACATTCCTATAGAAAAGGAAGAAAAATAGGAGTGATGTTAGTGCCGTGGAGGGTTTATAAAGCCCTCTATGGTTCTAAAATCAAAAAATAGGAGGTTAAAAAATGGACATCAATAAGTTGACAATAAAATCACAAGAGGCACTGCAAAGTGCAAAATCGATAGCAGAGTCTCACAAGAATCAGGAGATAAGCTCGCTCCATCTGTTAAGGGCTATAATATCCGACAAAGAGAGTGTAGCCATATCTATCTTGAAAAAATCGGGCATAGACATCGACAGTTTCGCAAGCTATACCGATTCTTTGATTAGCAAAATACCGCAGGTCGAAACCACATCATCAACTTCTACCCAATTTTACATTACAAAAGAGCTTGACGATGTATTCAAACGAGCCGAAGAACAGATGAAATTGATGGAAGATGAGTATATCAGTATAGAGCATTTCCTGATTGCTATGACTCAAAAATGTGATGCCGCTCAAGTATTTTCTCAATTCGGCATTAAAAAGGACGACATACTCAAATCGTTGATAGATATTAGAGGTTCAACGAGAGTAACAGACCAAAACCCGGAAGAGAAATACGAGGCTCTTAAAAAATACGGAAGGGACATAACAGAGCTTGCAAGAAGCGGAAAGTTAGACCCGGTAATAGGCAGAGATGAGGAGATAAGAAGGTCGATACAGATACTTTCAAGAAGAACAAAGAACAATCCCGTGCTGATAGGAGAGCCCGGCGTCGGTAAGACGGCAATTGTAGAAGGCTTGGCGCAAAGGATAGTTGCCAGGGATGTTCCCGAAAGTCTTAAAGACAAAACCGTTATTTCACTCGATTTGGGAGCGTTGGTGGCAGGAGCAAAATTCAGAGGAGAGTTCGAAGAGAGACTAAAGGCTGTATTAAACGAGGTCAAACGCTCGGAAGGCAGGATAATACTGTTCATTGACGAGCTCCACACGGTTGTCGGAGCCGGTGCAGCGGAAGGCTCTATGGACGCTTCGAATATGCTAAAGCCTATGCTTGCAAGAGGAGAACTGAGGTGTATAGGAGCAACAACCCTTAAAGAATACAGAAAATACATAGAAAAAGACGCAGCGTTGCAGAGGAGATTTCAACCGGTATTTGTTAAGGAGCCGAGTGTTGAGGATACCATATCCATCTTGAGAGGGTTGAAAGAAAAATACGAGATACATCACGGCGTAAAAATCAAAGATTCCGCCATAGTTGCAGCGGCAACGCTGAGTCACAGATATATAACGGACAGATTTTTACCTGATAAGGCAATTGACTTGATAGACGAAGCGGCGGCAAGCCTCAAAACCCAATTGGAAAGTGAAATAGAGCCTGTTGATAATCTCAAAAGGAAGATAGCACAGCTTGAGATAGAAAAACAGGCACTAAAAAAAGAGAACGACAAAGACTCAAAAAAGAGGCTTGAGAACATAGAAAAAGAGCTCTCCCAACTTAAAGAGGAGCTGAACAGAATAAAAGCCAAGTGGGATTACGAAAGAGGTATAATCTCCGAAATTCACGACATAAAAGAGAAAATTGATAAAATCAAGACACAGGTAGAGTTAGCCGAAAGAAACGGAGACTTTGAAAAGGCAAGCGTTCTAAAATACGGTGATTTGCCGAAGCTTATGCAGGAGCTTGAAGAGAAAAACAAAAAGTTAAACGCCATAGAAAACAGGCTTTTAAAGGAAGAGGTGACCGAAGAGGAAGTAGCTGCCGTCGTATCGAAATGGACGGGCATTCCTGTTTCAAAAATGCTTGAAAGTGAAAGAGAAAAACTGCTTAAGATGGAAGATATACTTAAAAAAAGAGTGGTCGGTCAGGATTATGCGGTTAAATCCGTAAGCGAGGCTATCTTGAGGTCAAGAGCCGGTTTGGCTGACAAAAACAGACCGATAGCTTCGTTCATATTCTTAGGACCGACCGGAGTGGGTAAGACCGAACTTTCAAAAGCGTTGGCTGAATACCTCTTTGATGATGAGCGTGCCATTGTCAGAATAGATATGAGCGAATATATGGAGAAGTTCTCCGTATCGAGACTTGTCGGAGCACCTCCCGGCTATGTGGGATACGAAGAAGGCGGTCAGCTGACCGAGGCTGTAAGAAGAAGACCTTATTCGGTTGTACTGCTTGATGAGATAGAAAAAGCACACCCGGATGTATTCAATATACTCTTGCAGGTATTGGATGACGGACGTTTAACGGATTCAAAAGGTGTAACCGTTGATTTCAGAAATACAATTATCATTATGACCTCTAATATAGGTAGCGAATACTTGACCAGAATCAAAGGCGAACCGGGAACCGAAGGTTATAAAATAGAGTTTGACAAAGCCGTTTTGGCAGTAAACGAAGAGATGAAAAGGGTGTTCAAACCCGAATTTCTAAACAGAGTTGACGAAATAATAGTATTTAATCCTCTCGGCAAAAAGGAAATCAGACAGATTGTGAGACTACTGCTTGAGAAAACGAGAAAGAAGGTTGAAGAAAAAGGTTACTTCGTAGAATTCAGCGACAAACTGATAGACAGAATTGCCGATGAAGGTTTTGACCCGGTTTACGGAGCAAGACCGTTAAGAAGATACATACAAAACAAGGTTGAAACGGCACTTGCAAAAGAAATACTTGCCGGCAATATCACTCAAAACGAACACGTCCTGGCTGACATCGAAAACTCACAGATAGTATTCAAAAAAAGATAATCGGACATCTTCAAGGGCTAACCTTTAAATTGAAGGTTAGCCCTTTTCTTTTTTTTAAAGACAATTATTTTAAATTTGATACACTAATGAGAATTTTTAAAAAAAGGAGAGGTTATGTCCGAAGAGTTTGACAAACTTGTAGGTATAATTAAACGATTAAGGGCTCCCGGCGGATGCCCCTGGGATAGAAAACAGACACTATACTCCTTAAAACAAAACGTTATAGAAGAGGTTTTCGAGTTTATAGACGCACTCGACAGAAAAGATATTGATAACATAAAAGAAGAGCTCGGCGATATGCTGCTGCACATAGTTTTTCACTCGGTTATTGCGGAAGAGGACGGCCTTTTTGAGTTAAAAGATGTCATAAACGGCGTATCCGAAAAACTTATAAGACGGCACCCTCACGTCTTTAAGGGATTGAAGGTCAACGGAGTTGAGGATGTTTTGAAAAATTGGGATGAGATTAAACAAGCAGAAAAGCATAAAGAAAAAACACACTATCTTGATGATGTGCCCGGGTCTCTTCCTTCGATTGAAAGGGCTTTGAAGCTTCAACAAAAGGCAAAAAAGGTCGGTTTTGACTGGGAAAACGAACAGGAGTGCTTTGAAAAGGTTAAAGAGGAGTTTGGCGAACTTCAAGAAGCTCTCGACAGCAAAGACAAAAACAGCACAGAAAGCGAGATTGGGGATTTGATTTTTGCTCTTATAAATCTGTCGAGATTTTTTAACATTAACCCGTCTGAAGCTTTAAGGAAAACATCTTTGAGATTTGAAAACAGGTTTAACTGCATAGAAGACAGCCTGAAGCAGGAAAACAAAACCTTAAAACAGACTGATTTGGAAGATATGGAAAGAAGGTGGCAAAAGTGCAAAGAGTCAGAAAGCAAGAACCATTAAAAAGCAGTTATGTCAAATCTATCCACTCCCCGCCTGTCAGCTCTTCCAATTCTTCAGGATTTAACTCAAATACGGCAAACGGCGTTCCCGCAGCAGCACAAATGGAGTCGTATTTTTTTAAATCTTTATCGAGATAGGTTTTTATGGGTTTTATGTGTCCTGCAGGCGGTATGCCCCCAATGGAAAAACCGGTTTGCTTTTTTACAAAGTCAGCATCAGCTTTTTTGATTTTCAAGCCCGTTACAAGCTCAAATTTTTTTAAATCTACCCTGTTTATACCGGATGCAACTATTAAAACGGCTTCCTTTGTATCAACACCTTCAAAAACAAGGGATTTTGCAATCTGTGCAACGCTGCATCCGATTGAATCTGCCGCCTCTTTTGCAGTTCTTGTCGAAGAAGGCAGTTCCACAACATTAAATGAAAAACCTTCTTTATCAAGAAAATCTTTAACCTTTGCAGCGCTTGCACTGAGTTTTGATGTCATAATACGCCTTCTTTATCACTAAAATTCACTATAAAATTCGCAATTTTAAGCAGCACCTTTTCAATCTTCAGGTTTAAATATTTTACTTTTTTATTTCAGATAATAGACTACGTTTGTAACTACTCTGACCTTCTTAATATAGGGCGTATTGCTGTCTCTGTTTGTAATTGAAAAATAACCCTGTTTTGCACTTTTTATGCCGTTTAACTGTGAATTTGAGTCCATAGCAAACTTCATCGCTGCTCTTTTTGCACTTCTGGTTGCCTCTTCAATCATCTGAGGCTTTATCGAATTCAGCTTGGTATAAATATAGCTTGTTTGAAATTTCAGATTGCTCGCCATAACGCCTTTTTCATTTAGTTTGAACAGTTTTTTGCCAAGGTTTATCGTTTTGTCAACCTGTTTGGTGTATAACGTTATAACAACTCTTCCGACATACCTGAAACGGGCGTTGGAGTTGTACCCTTGAGCGAAATTATCGGTTATCTGTGGAGATGATATAAATATCTCGTTATCTTCAAAGCCTTGGTTTTTCAAAAAATCTACAACTATATCTTTGTCGCTGCTTATTTTTTTATAAAGCTGTATCGGATTGTTGTCCGCAACCGAAAATTCTATAGGGTAAATGGCTATATCGGCTTTAACCTGGCGCTCCGCAAGTCCTTTAACGGAAACGGTTCTGTCCATATTTTTAATTTTTACAGCTGTTGTTGAAATAAGATATCCGAATCCCACCAAGCCCACAGCAATTAACAAACCTAAAAGAAAATCTCCGAATGCAGAGCCTTCCCTTCTCATAGATTCACCTCCTTGGCAATTCAGCACCCTCCCAGTGCAAAATTTTTAATTTGAGTTTAACGCCTTCGGCATAACCGCCTATTCCGTTTTTTGCAACTATTCTGTGACAGGGAACAAGAAATGTAAACGGATTTGCATTAAGCATCTTTGCAACGGCTCTTGCGTATCTAACATCACCGAAAACAATTTTGCCTGTTTGAGAGTATGAATGCGTCTCTCCGGTCTTTGTGCTTATTAAAAATTTGTAAAGTGCATAGGATTTTCTTGTTTTGTCGAAATTTATCAAAGAGTAATCGAACAATGACAGGTCACGCTTATCAAAAACATCCTCAAGCAGGTTTTTCAAACTGCCGCCTAAAGCAGCACCGCTTTTTAAGTGAGAAAAAACTATTTTGTTTATCAACTCTCCTTTTATCTCAAATATGAGAAAATTGTCAAACGGAGTTTCAATAAAATAACTACTCAAACACTATCCTTATGTGATAAATGGAGCTTACAACATCCTCTTGCAGTTTCTTTACCATATTCTCAAACTCTTCAAAAGAGACCTTCTTATATTCAACAAGCGGGTCTTTCTGCCCGTATCCCCTCAAGCCGACGGCATCCCTCAGATAATCCATATTCCTCAAGTGTTCACGCCACAACGTATCGACAATCTGAAGCGTAATTTGCCTTTCTAAGTTTCGCATCTCCTCTTCGCCGATAATTTCTTCCTTTTGGTTGTATTCGTCTATCAGCTCCTTGATTATATTTTCCAGAAGTTTATCTCTTCTTTTTGTTTTTGAAAGCTCCTGAGTATCAATGTCAAACGTTTTATTAAATATTCTCTTCATCTCTTTGTTGAAGTGCTCAACATCCCAGTTTGTAGGGTCTGCGTTTTGCGGCAGATATGTATAAGCAACATCATAAACAATGGATTCAACATAACTCAAAATATCGTCTTTAAGATTTTCTCCTTTCAATATGCTGTGTCTTTGCTCGTATATAACGCTTCTTTGCTTGTTCATAACATCGTCGTATTCAAGAAGGTTCTTTCTGATGTCAAAGTTATACGCCTCAACCTTCTTCTGGGCATTTTCTATCGCTTTTGTAATCATCTTATTTTCTATCGCTTCGCCCTCTTCCACTCCGAGCTTGTCCATAATAAATTGTATTTTCTCAGAACCGAAAATCCTTAATAAATCGTCCTCCAAAGATAAGAAAAATCTCGACTCGCCCGGGTCGCCCTGTCTTCCAGACCTACCTCTTAGCTGATTATCAACCCTTCTTGATTCGTGGCGCTCCGTGCCGAGAATAAACAGTCCACCCAAATTTTTTGTTTCATCGGTCAATTTAATATCAACACCCCTACCAGCCATATTTGTTGCTATTGTTATTCTCCCACGCTCTCCGGCGTGAGCGATTATCTCAGCCTCTTTTTCGTGATGTTTGGCATTTAAAACGGTGTGCGGTATTCTCTTTTTCATTAAATATTTATGGAGCTCTTCCGATTTCTCGACACTTGTCGTGCCGACCAAAACCGGCTGCCCTTTCTTGTATCGCTCCTCCAACTCCTTAATTATTGCATTAACCTTCTCTTTGTGCGTTTTGAACACAAGGTCGTTATAATCCTTTCTCTGTAAGGGTTTGTTTGTCGGTATTTCAACAACTTCAAGGTTGTATATTTCGTGAAACTCTCTCGCCTCAGTTACAGCTGTTCCTGTCATTCCTGCCAACTTCTCATACATTCTGAAGTAGTTCTGAAATGTGATGGAAGCAAGCGTTTGGGATTCTTTTTGAATCCTCAAATGCTCTTTTGCCTCGATTGCCTGATGCAGCCCGTCTGAATATCTTCTGTCGGGCATAAGCCTTCCCGTAAACTCATCGACAATAATAGCTTTACCGTCTTTTACTATGTAATCTTTATCTCTAACATACGCCGTGTGGGCTTTTAAAGCCTGGTTTATCATCTGAAGAATTTCTATATTCTCCGCATCGTAGAGGTTATCCAACTTCAAAATTTTCTGTAATTTCTCTATTCCGCTGTCGGTTAAGGTTGCATTTTTGGTTTTTTCGTCAACTTCATAGTCTTTTTCGTTTAACTGTCTGACAGCTTTATCCAATTTATAGTATAAAGAAGAAGGTCTGTCGGCAGCACCGGATATAATCAATGGCGTTCTCGCCTCGTCTATCAATATCGAGTCAACCTCGTCAACTATTGCATAATAAAAATTCCTCTGAACGTATTCATCCAAAGAAAAACTCATATTGTCTCTCAAATAATCAAATCCGAATTCGCTGTTTGTTCCGTAGGTCACATCGGCTTTATAGGCTTCCTGTCTTGTGCAGGCGGAAAGTTTGACCGTGTATTTTTTCTCATCGTCCCACTCCACCAAGAAAGAGTTGTTCTGCTGCTGAATTACCCCGACGCTAAAACCCAAAAACTTAAAAATGGGCGCCATCCACAAAGCATCTCTTTTTGCCAAGTAATCGTTTACCGTAACAAGGTGCACACCCTTTTTTGTAATTGCATTAAGAATAAGCGGCAGTGTGGCAACGAGTGTTTTTCCTTCGCCCGTTTTCATCTCTGCAACCATTCCTTTATGAAGTATGTATCCGCCTATAAGTTGAACATCAAAATGTCTCATATTCAGCGTTCTTTTGGCAACCTCTCTTGTTATGGCAAACGAATCAACGAGAATTTTATCCAAGTCGCCCTTCTCTTCGTATATGCTTCTCAAATCATCCATTCTTTGTTTCAACTGCTCGTTTGAAAGCGAGCTAATCTCGTTTTCCTTATCGTTAATTTTATTAACATAGGGTTTTACGGATTTTAATATTCTGTCGTTTTGCGTTCCGAAAACTTTTTTTAACACACTGCCAATCATAAATTTTTTCAAACCTCCACAATGTTAGTGATACTGTATTGTATGTAAAAGCTTAACCGTGTCAATAAAAAATGGAAATTAAAGCCAAAAGCCTCATAATCAAACGCTCAAAAAAGTTCATAACATCGGCTTTATCAACCAGGTACGTCTAAATCTTTTGCCAAAACCGCCATTATGTGTAAAATACCTGAAAAATTAAGGGGAATGCTGATGAGTTGGAGATGGAAAAACGAGAATAAATCCTTTGAAATCGGAAAAAATTTTATTATTGCACCGCCGTGGGTTGAAACCGAAAAAGAAAAGATAACCTTTGTTGAGGGTGAATCCTTCGGAACCGGTGTACACGAAACAACTATAAGCTGTATTGAGATTCTGGAGGATATGGATTTAAAAGGAAAAAGCGTTCTCGATATAGGTGCGGGAAGCGGTATTCTATCCATTGCGGCATTGAAACTCGGCGCAAAAAAGGCTGTCGGGTTTGATATAGACAAAAAGGCGGTTTTGGAGTGCAAGGAGAATGCAAAACTAAACAACGTTAGGGGTTTGGATTGTTTTAGAGCCGACAGCGCAAAAAATATAAACGGCAAGTTCGACCTCGTATTTGCAAACATTTTTTTCGACATTATACTCTCAATGAAGGACGATATAGACAGATTAACCGAAAAAGGGAGCTATATCCTGCTTTCGGGGATAGTCTGGGAGGAGAATTTTACGGTCAAATCGGCTTTTGAAAAGCTCGGCTTCGGTGTTGTTAAAAATCTGTTTCTTAAAGACTATACAACCATTTTGCTCAAAAAATAGGGGTGTTTTTATGAATTTGAAAGATGAGTTGGAAATAAGAGGCTTAAAAATAGAGGAGTATGAACTGCTGAAAAAGAAATTAAACAGAGAGCCTACGTATATTGAGCTTGATATAGCAGGCGCTATGTGGAGCGAGCACTGCAGCTATAAATCATCAAAAATTCACCTGAAAAAATTCCCGACAACCGGCGAATATGTCGTTATAGGACCGGGTGAAAATGCCGGTGTTGTGGACGTAGGAGACGGGTTTGTTGCGGCATTTAAGATGGAGTCGCACAACCACCCCTCGTTTATTGAGCCATACCAGGGGGCTGCAACAGGTGTCGGAGGAATATTGAGAGATGTGTTTACAATGGGTGCAAGACCCGTTTTAAACCTCGATGCCCTGTTTTTCGGACATCCCAACTATGAAAAAACCAAATTCCTCGTTGACGGTGTTGTCAGGGGTGTCGGTGATTACGGAAATTGCGTCGGAGTGCCTACAATCGGCGGTCAGACAACCTTTGATGAGTGCTACAACACAAATAATCTCGTTAATGCCTTTACGCTTGGAATCGGCAAAAAAAACAACATATTTTTGGGCGTTGCCAAAGGAGTAGGCAATCCTGTATTTTATGTCGGCTCAAAGACAGGAAGAGACGGAATACACGGAGCAACAATGGCATCTGCATCGTTTGATGAAAACTACGAAGAAGAAAGACCTGCTGTTCAGGTAGGCGACCCGTTTACAGAAAAACTTTTGCTTGAAGCCTGTCTTGAATTGATGGAAAAAGACATAATAGAGGGCATTCAAGATATGGGTGCAGCGGGTTTAACATCAAGCTCATTTGAGATGGCTGAAAGAGGAAAGGTAGGGCTGAATCTTTATCTTGACAGAGTCCCCGTCAGAGAAAAAATGACACCCAATGAGATAATGCTCTCCGAATCCCAAGAAAGAATGCTGATTATTGCAAAAAAAGGCAAAGAGGAAGAGGTTAAGAAAATTTTTGATAAGTGGAGTCTGGATGCCGAAGTAATCGGAGAGGTCATTGAGGATAAAAGCATAAAACTGTTTTGGGATAATAAGCTCATTGCCGATATAGACGTTTCTTTAATGGTCGATAATGCACCGGTTTACAACAGGCCGACAAAAGAGCCCGAATATATCAAAGAGATAGAAAATTTCGATTTTGAAACCTTGAAAGAGCCAAATGATTATAACGATGTGCTGCTAAAACTGCTGTCATCACCCGATTTGAGCAATAAACATCTTTTGTATGAGCAGTACGACTCAACCGTGCAAACAAACACAATTTTAAAACCAGGAAGCGATGCTGCCGTTATCAGAATAAAAGAAACCGGTAAAGGGATAAGTGCTGCAACCGATGTCAACCCGAGATATGTTTACATAAATCCATACGAAGGCGCTCGTCTTGCGTTTATAGAAGCATACAGGAATCTTATTACTGTTGGTTCAAAACCGATAGCAATAACCGACTGCTTGAATTTCGGCAATCCCGAAAACCCTGAAATTATGTGGCAGTTTGCAAAAGCAACAGACGGTTTGGCTGATATTTGCAGAAGTATGGATGTTCCTGTTGTAAGCGGAAATGTCAGCTTTTACAATGAAACCGCAGGTTCAAATATCTATCCCACACCGACAGTCGGAATGGTGGGTATAATGAATAAATCGTTGAATGCGCCGAGCATTGCGTTCAAAAAAGAGGGCAGTTTTGTCTATCTTGCAGGGGTTATAAACGAGGGCGAACTGGGCGGTTCTGCCTATCTTAAATGGATATTCAACAAAGTTTGCGGTAAGTTACCGAGCATAAACGAAGAACTGCACAGGAAACTTGCGCTGTTTATGAATGCCTGTGTTGAAGACAGTCTGATAAGTGCCGCACACGACATATCAGACGGCGGCATTGCCACAAGTCTCTCTGAGATGTGCATAAGTTCAAATTTAGGTGTTGAGGTCGATTTACCGACAGGAAAAAGAGCCGATTTTTATCTGTTTTCAGAATCTCAAGGCGCTGTTGTTATAGAAACTTCAGATGCAGACAAACTGCAAAAAAACGCCGATAAATTCAATGTTCCTTTGCTTAAAATAGGCATCGTAAAAGGAAACCGTTTAAAGATAAACGATGTTATAAATATTGAGGTTGAAAAACTAAAAGAAGAAAACGATAGACTGTTTGGGAAGTTGTTTGAGTGATTAGGGAAGATTTGATTTATTTTATATTGCACTACCCGCATTCTTTTATATATTCATATATGTACAGGATAAAGCGATTGCAAACTTCAATCATTTGACAGATATGGCTTTTGAGTGTATAAAAATTGTGAGAAGAAAATAAGAAGCTGGGTTGTTAAGGAATTGGAAGTTTATGAAGGGTAGTTTTGAGGCATAAGGAGATGGTAAAAGAAAAATATAAACAATTGTTCTTATCCCTCCAATTTGGCGGTATAAGAACAATAACTATACACAATCGTTGTAGCCAATTGATGAAAGATATTGAAATATGATAGAAAAATATTTAATAAAAAAGGTAAATTTGCAATATGGGAAATAAAGCAAGAGAATATACACGAACAACATTAAAACGTCTGTTTTTATTATCTTGCAATCAATGTGCCGCTCCTGATTGCAAAAAGTCTCTTGAAGCTCGTGATGAAAAAACAATCATTGCAAAAATATGCCATATTGAAGCTGCAAGTCCTGATGGACCAAGATTCAATCCTAACATGACCGATGATCAGAGAAGGGATTTTGATAATCTTATTTTATTATGTGATGAATGCCATAGTATTATTGATAACAAGGATAATGAAAGTAAATATACAGTCGATTTATTAAAAAAGTGGAAGAGAGACCACGAGAATAAATGTCGGATTGGCAAATTATTGAATAACCCAACACTTTTAAATCAAGCAATAAATGCTATCTCAACAATTGAACTTGAAGAAGGCTTTAATAATACTTCACCAAATCCTTTTGATATAGAGAAAAAAATAGAATATAACTCAATTAAAGAGTATAGGTATATAATTGAAGAATATAGTAAATATTATGGAAAATTAAATGTCCTTTATGGTGAGTTAGAAAAGCAAGGTTCTTTTAAAAAAGAAAAATTATTGAGAATTATTCAGAATTTATATTTAAAAACTAAGGGCAAGTTTGTAAATGGACAAACAAACGAATTAGAAATAGTCCAAAATAATGCAGATAAGATTATTAATGATATAGAAAATGAACTTCTTGAATTAATTGATAAGCAACAATCGAACAATGACGATATATATATTGCATTACCAATAATTTTAACGGATGCTTTTATGAGATGTAAAATATTGGAGAAACCAAATTAATTATGATTTTAGGAAAAGATATAAACCCCAAAAAACAAATATATTATATCAGTGCATTAGTTTTGAATGAATTGAAAAGTTTTGACAGTTCTGAATTTGATTTTTTTGATGTTTTCAACTCTTTAAAAACAAAAGAAAAAGATCTAACAGTCAACTTATATTCATTATCTTTGGATTGGTTGTACTTATTGGGTGCTATAAAAAAGCATAAAAATAGGCTTATAAAATGTTTTTAAAAAAATTATATATTCATAATGATGATACATTAATAAGAGAAATTAAATTCCATAAAGGAATCAATTTGATTATTGATGAAACAAAAACATCAGATAGAAAAGAATCTGGCAATAATGTAGGCAAAACAACAGTATTGCGTTTAGTAGATTTTTGTTTAGGAGGAAAAGGCGAAAATATTTATAAAGACCCAGAGTTCAAAGAAAAAGGAAGCAATACAACTATTGAAAACTTTTTAAAAAGCAATAATATCATAATCACATTGGTATTAAAAGAAGATTTAGAATTAGAAACATCAAACGAAATCATTATTCGCAGAAATTTTTTGTCTCGTAAAAATAAGATTCAAGAAATAAATAGAGAATATTACAACAATACTGAATTCCCAAAGAAATTAAAAGAACTCATTTTTAAGTCCCGAACTCCAAAGCCTACTTTTCGTCAAATCATAGCAAAAAATATTCGTGATGAAAAAGCAAGACTTATAAATACAATAAAAGTTTTACATCCCAATACTACCCGTGAAGAGTATGAGGCATTATATTTTTTCTGGTTAGGAATCCCCTTAGATGATGCAGAACGAAAGCAACAATTACATTCATTAATTAAAATAGAGGAAGACTTACAACGAAGATTAAGAAAAGAATATACGCTTTCCAAAATTGAACAATCATTGATTATCATCAACCGGAATATCGAACAATTAGAAAAGAAAAAGGCGCAGTTTAATTTAAACGAAGATTACGAATCTGATTTAGAAAAACTAAACCAAATTAAATCAAAAATTAATAGACTTTCTACACATATCAGTCAATTAGAATTACGTAAAGAATTGATTGTAGAAAGCAAAGAAGAATTAGAGAATGAAATAGCAAATATAAATGTGGATCAAATAAAATATTTATATAATGAGGCAAGTATCTTAATCCCTGAATTACAAAAGTCTTTTGAAGATACTTTAAGATTTCACAATGAAATGTTAATTGAAAAAAAGAATTATATAACAAAAGAACTGCCTGAAATTGAAAAAAAAATTAAAATTTTAAATCAAGATATTAGAAATTTAATTTCAGAAGAGAAAGAGTTAAGTAAATTATTACAGAAATCCGGTGCTCTGGAAGAATTGGAAAAAATCGTTTTAGAATTAAATAAATATTACGAGCAAAAAGGAAATCTTGAAGAACAAAAACGACTCTGGAATCAGACGATTAGCAATATTAAAAAATATAAAGAAGAATTAGATAGAATTGATAAAAACATTACTTCAAAAGAAGATTTATTAAACGAAAGAATAACTATTTTCAATAAGTATTTTTCTTCAATTTCTCAGAAATTGTATGGAGAGCAATTTGTTTTAAGTTATGATAAAAATGAGAAAGGGTTTGAATTGAATATATCAACTGTTAGTGGCAACCCTGGAACTGGAAAGAAAAAGGGACAAATTGCAGCTTTTGATTTGGCATATATTCAATTTGCTGACGAGCTAGGGATAAATTGTCTGCACTTTATATTGCACGACCAGATTGAAAATGTTCACGACAATCAAATTACCAGTCTTTTAAATGAAATTGTTTCAAATATTAATTGCCAATACGTATTGCCAGTATTAAGAGATAAATTGCCAGAAGATGTTGATGTCGAAAAATATAAAATATTATCTCTTTCGCAAGAAGAAAAACTCTTTAAAATATAAAACAACTGGCTACAACAAAAGCTATACGTAATGCGGGATTTACGGCAAATTGAAAGTTTCTGCACGTAAATAAATTCGTAGTAACTTGGAAAGTTATTTATTCGGAAACCCGCACTACGCATAGCCAAACCGTTGCCACTCAACTGAGCCTTTTGTCAAGACAAATTTCTCTTTCTTTTAAGTGGATGTCTTTTATCATGCTGCCAGCCCTTCGGTCTCTTTCTTAAAGGCTGAGTTATACATTTCATCCGGTGTTTTATATTCAAGCGACTGATGAAATCTCTCTGTGTTGTAGAACTTGAAATACCTTTTTATCCCGTCTTTCAATTCATTCATCGTTTCATAATTATTTAAGTATATGTCTTCATATTTTACACTCCTCCATAGTCTTTCTATGTATATGTTATCAAGAGCTCTTCCTTTTGAATCCATACTGATTCTTATCTTGTGTTTTTTTAATACTGCTGTGAATTTATCTGATGTAAACTCACTGCCCTGGTCTGTATTGAATACGGCAGGGATGCCGTATTTATGTATAGCCTCCTGTAAGGCAGATACACAGAATTCGGCATCGTGTGTATTGGATATCCTAAAACTCAGTACCTTTCTGCTGTATAAATCCCTTATTGCCTCAGTTTTTTAAACAACTCAAGCCGAGTGTTATAATGCAATAAATGGGTTTTTGAGAAACTGAGAAACCTCCAATCATTTGACAGATATGGCTTTTGAGTGTATAAAAATTATGAAAAGAGAACAAGAAACAGAGCACTTCGAGGAATTGAAAAACGGAACGGCGAATAAACAACGGTATTTTAATAAGCATAAGAAATAAATATGCACAAATTTTTTAAATTTGCTTTACAATTTCAATGGAGGCAATGAAAGAATATGGAATTTTGGGATATAGATACAGAAAAGAAATTTTGATTATAATTCTTTGGAACAAAGCAGCAAGCTCAAGTCCGTCAACCGCCTGGGGCAGTTGGATGTCTGCCTCCAACCCAATATTAAGAGACGTACACGAGTATATATTGGTTTTTTCAAAAGGAGACTACAAAAGAGAAATAAAAACAAGTGAAAAAGACAACAAGCAGAGCACTATCACAAAAGAAAATTTTGTGGAATGGACTAAGTCCGTTTGGACATTTAATGCTGAATCGGCAAAAAGAGTGGGGCATCCTGCACCATTTCCAATAGATTTACCTTATAGATTAATTCAACTTTACTCATTTACTACGGATATTGTGCTTGACCCGTTTATGGGAAGCGGCACAACAGCGATTGCAGCTTTAAAAAGTAATAGAAATTACGTAGGGTTTGAAATAAACAAAGAATATATTGAATTGGCAAAAAGACGGATAACCCCTTATGAAAATATGATAAAATTTGACTAAAGAGGTAAAATCATATTTAAAAAACACCGCTCAATTCATACGCGGTGCCAAACAGATATTCAGAGATTCTCCAAACAGGCTGAAATACGGATTTTTTGCCGCAGACAGAAACTATTTATCGGCAAGATGGCCGGGGGTATTTACAGCTTTACCTTTGAATTTATAACAATGCTCAATGAGTAACGAACGATTATCAAATAATGCGCATAAATTCGCAATAACAACCCAATCACAAACTTTTATTGCTGCTTTGCTTGACAATGAGACTCTTTAACCTAATATATAGGTAAGAATCTATAAGAAAGAGGTGGTAAAATGAGCGAAAAAAAGATTTTGATGCTGGTGGGTGATTTTGTTGAAGATTACGAGGCAATGGTTCCGTTTCAAATCCTAAGCACTCTGGGTTATACGGTACATAGCGTATGTCCCGGCAAAAAAGCAGGAGAAACAGTTAGAACAGCCGTTCACGATTTTGAAGGCGACCAGACATATTCCGAAAAAAGAGGGCATAACTTTGCCATAACCTACGATTTTGACGATGTTAAGGTAGAGGATTACGAAGGCGTTGTCATACCCGGCGGAAGAGCACCGGAATATATCAGATTAAACGAAAGGGTTATTGAAATAGTAAAGGAATTTAACAAACAAAACAAACCTATCGCAGCCATATGTCACGGACCTCAAATACTTGTTGCGGCAAATATAGTAAAGAATAGAAAATGTATGGCGTATCCGGCGATTAAACCGGATATTGAGGTTGCCAGCGGTCAATGGTGTGAGGTAAACGAGACATTCACAAACGCCTGCGTTGACGGAAATTTTGTAACCGCATCGGCTTGGCCTGCTCACCCGGAATGGATGAAAGAATTCATAAAACTCTTGGGTGCAAAAATAGAAATTTGATAACTCTCTGGGGGGGGCTTTATGCCCTCTATTTCTAACTTTTGTGCATAAATAAAGAAAGTGAAAGAAGTCTATTAACTAAAATAATCTTAAAAAAAGTTACGTTTGCCGACGTTTGTTGTAAACCTCGTAGAGATAATTTTTGAAATGCTCGTCTATGTAACTGAGATGCTTTTTCATTTTTTCATATGCCAGATTAGGGTCTCTTTTTAATATCGCTTCAAACACAGCTTTATGTTCATCCAACAACTCTTTTCTCGATAACCCTCTAATATCAAACTCATAAGAACGTCCCATATTTGTTGCTTCTTTTAATAATTTAAAAATTGAACTCATCATATGCATTAAAACCGTATTTTTTGTAGCCCTTATTATACTGTAATGAAACTCAGCATCACTCTGTTCTTCGTTTCTGTTATATTTAAAATCCTCGTAAAGTTCATTAAATGCGTCCTTTAGCAACTCAAGGTCGTTTTCATCAGCAGTAAAACAAGCTTTTTTCACAGCCCAAAATTCAATGTTCTTTCTTATCTCCATTAGCTCCCATATTAGTGAAGGGTCGTCCTTGATAAATGTTTTTAAATCTTTTTCTAAAATATGGTCAGTTAATGGTCTGACAAATGTACCGTCACCTTGAGAGCTTACTATTAAACCTTTCGCCTGCAGTATATTCAAAGCTTCCCTTACAGATGTTCTGCTTACCTCAAACATTTTCGCAAGCTCTCTTTCCGAAGGCAGCTTGTTGTTGGGCAATAACTCACCTTTTCTTATGGAATCTTCTATCTGTTCAACAATATAGTCAACAATCCTTTTAGGCTTAATTGCTCTAAACATCTTGTAAAGTATATATAATGAATTCGATAAAATCAATTAAATAAATAATACCTTTTTTACCCTTGACAATTCTATAAAATATCTGTACATTTATTGGTAAGGTTATAATACCAATAGGAGAAAACACAAACAATGGTTGTTCAACTGAAATTTTTAATTGCTATTTATTCGTTTTATATTAATTTAATATAGGAGGAGACAGATGAAAAGAAGAGATTTTTTCAAGAAAGCTGCTCTAACGACAGCAGTGGCAGGGACGGCATCAGCCATTGCCGCTCCAAGTGTAATCGCAAAAAAAACTTACAAATGGAGACTGGTGACCACATGGCCCACAGGCATTCCGTGGCATCAAACCGTTTTGCATTTTGCCAAAAAGGTCAATGAGCTCTCCAACGGTGAATTACAGATAAAAGTTTTCCCCGCAGGTTCAATTGTTCCTGCTTTTCAGGTATTCGATGCCGTAAGAAACGGAGTAGCTGAAATGGGACACGATTGGGCGGGTTACTGGAAAGGTAAGAACCAAGCATTTGTAGCTTTTGCATCTGTGCCTTTTGGTATGAATGATGTGGAATATTCCATATGGTTAATGCAGGGCGAAGGTATGAAATTGGCTAATGAATTATACGGTAATTATGGAATTATCCCGTTAATAGGCGGAAATTCCGGTCAAGAAATGGGGTTCTTTACAAAAAAACCCATAACTGACATAGACCAAATGAAGGGAATGAAAGTTAGAACCGTAGGCTGGGCTGCCGATATATTAAAAAATATGGGCGTGTCTGTTGTGCCTTTGCCCGGTGGTGAAATATACCTGGCATTGGAAAGAGGTGTTATTGATTCAGCGGAATTCTCAACTCCGTACATAACATATCCTATGGGATTTCAAGAAATATGCAAAAATATTATGGTTCCGGGATGGCATCAAACGGCTGTTCAACTGATGTTTGATGTAAACAAAAAAGCATACGACAAATTACCAGCTCATTTACAAAAGATATTACATATAGCTTCAGAGCAAACCCAACTATGGGATATGACAAGAAGTGAATATTACAACGGCGTTTATGTTGAAAAATATAAAAAAGACGGGGCTAAATTTAATAAACTAACCGACAAATCCCTTGATAAATTAAGAAAAACAACAAAGGAATACTTGGATGGATTGAGGTCAAAACATAAATTCTTAAATAAAGTTCTCGAGTCTCAGGATTCTTTTATTAAACAATATGCCAACTGGAAAGTGCTAAGAAGCGGAGTATCTGACTATCCGTACAAAATGTATATGTCAGGCTATCATTATGAATAACAACGGGATTAGCTTATGTTAAAGATAATTAAGATAGTTGACACCATTAACGAATGGGCAGGTAGAATTTCAAGTGCTTTAGGATATGCTTTGTTCATAGTTGTGGTTGTTGGTGTCATAGCAAGAAAAGTGTTCAATCATCCGTTTATTTGGAATTTTGAAGCCAGTTATATGCTGTATGCTGCTATGTTTCTGTTAGGCTTTGGCTACACTCTTAAACATAAAATGCATGTAACAATTGATGTATTTTACTCTATGCTGGGCCCAAGAGCCCAGCTTCTTTTTGATATCATAGGGTTTATATTGTTTTTTATTCCCTTTGCCTATGTCTCTTTAAAATCATCAACAATCTTTACCATACAATCGTGGCAGATGATGGAACATAGCCAATCTACCTGGGCACCACCTATATATCCGTTTAAAACTCTTATGCCTATAGCATTTGTTTTGTTGGCTTTACAAGCCATTGTAGAAATAATCAAGTCCGTATATATTAAAGGAAAAGGATGGGAAATAGATGAGTAACGATATACTTTCTTTTGCAATGTTTTTATCTCTTCTTGTGGCTGTTTTTTTTGGTTATCCTCTCGGTATAACGCTTGGTGGGCTTGCTGCTATTTTTGGTATGTTAGCCTATGGTCCGGGAGCTTTATTTATCTTTGCAAACAAAACATACGGTTTAATGACAAATTACGTACTTGTTGCCATTCCTCTATTTATCCTTATGGCTCAATTTCTGGACAAATCGGGCATTGCCGATAAACTCTATGATACTATGTACATAGTTTTCGGTCCCATAAGAGGTGGATTGGCTTTGGCAACGATAGTTGTTTCCACGGTTTTGGCTGCAACAACCGGAATAATAGGGGCTAGTGTTGTCGCTATGGGGCTATTGGCTGCTCCAGCTATGATTAGAAAAGGATACCAAAAAGAGTTAACCGCAGGAGTAATTACGGCAGGCGGAACGCTTGGAATACTGATACCTCCGTCTATTATGCTTGTAGTGTATGGCGGATTAATAGATATGTCTGTCGGAAAACTGTTTATGGCTGCATTTTTACCAGGCTTGTTATTATCAACTTTGTACCTTCTCTACACGTTTATATATTGCAATTTCATAAATAAAAAAGCAGGTCCGGCTATCCCTAAAGAAGAAAGAATTCACTCGGCAAAAGAAAAAATAGTAATGGTACTTAAAAGTATGCTGCCGCCTTTGATTCTAATATTTGCAGTTTTAGGAAGTATAGTTGCAGGAATTGCAACACCGACTGAAGCTGCCGGTCTTGGCAGCGCAGGAGCGTTACTTATAGCTGCCTTTAACAAAAAGGTTACTATGAAAATGCTAATAGACGCCGGTTATGGTACGGTAAAAATAACAAGTATGGTAATGTTAATATTCGTTGGAGCAAACTTCTTCACATCCATATTTATGGGAATAGGCGGAGGAGAAGCATTCACAGGACTTCTATTTTCCATAAGCTCCAATAAGTGGATTATACTTGCTATGATGATGTTCATACTTTTCATACTTGGTATGTTTGTTG
>JALVUQ010000061.1 GCA_027035575.1 Desulfurellales bacterium
ATTAACAGGTCAACATCCGGCATATCGTATGTGAAGAGATATTTGTTTATCAAATCTTCGGAGATTTCACTTACATTAAGTTTATCTTTTTTTATATCGGCTGCTATTTTTTTACAAGCGGCGGTTATCTCCGGTTTTGAGCCGTAGTTTAGAGCCAGAGTAAGAACCATTCTTTTGTTGTTTTTTGTTAATTCTCTTACCCTTTTTAGCATATCTTGAGTTTTTTGAGGATATACGCTTACATCTCCTATCGTGTTGAATTTTATCCCGTTTTCTTCAAACAGGGTTTCTTTTTTTTGAATTTGTGTATGAAGAAGACTGATTAAAAATTTTACCTCTGATGCCGGTCTTTTCCAATTCTCCGTAGAAAAGGCGTACAATGTAAGGTATTTTATGCCTAATTCCACACTGGCTTTGGTTATATCGTCCACTACTTTTGAGCCGATATAGTGCCCGTATGTTCTTCTTTTGCCCAAGGATGAAGCCCATCTGCCGTTACCGTCCATAATTATGGCTATATGTTTAGGAGGTAAAGCAGTGTTCATCAAATAGAGCTAATCTCTTCTTCTTTTGATTTGGTCAACTCGTCTATTTTTTTGGAATTCTCATCCAAACTTTTTTGTATCTCTTTTTCGAGTTTTTTTGACTCGTCTTCGGATATAATTTTTTCCTTTTCCATATCTTTAATGGTTTTGTTTGCCTTTTTTCTGGCGTTTCTCAAAGCCACCCTGTATTTTTCACTCTCTTGTTTCAAGAGTTTTATTATGCGCTTTCTGTCTTCTTCCGTCATAGGAGGAATGTTTATCTTAATTACCTTACCGTCATTTTGAGGTGTGAAACCTATATTTGCTTTCATTATGGCTTTTTCTATATTTTTTATAACCGAAACATCCCAAGGTTGAATTATGACGGTTGAAGCATCCGGCGTTGAAATTGTGGCGAGCTGTTTAATGGGCATATTCTGACCGTAGCTTTCTACCTGTATATTTTCAAAAATTGCCGTATGAGCCCTTCCTGTTTTGACTGTGGCTAAGTACTTTTTGTAAGAGGTAATGGTTTTTTGCGCCGCTTTTTTATAGTCTTCAACAACCTTATCCATTTTTGCCTCCTGAAATTTAAAAGCTATTTTACAATTGTTCCCACTTTTTCGCCGAGCACTATTCTTTTTAGGTCTCCGTAATTCTTTATGTTGAAAACAATTATGGGCATTTTATTCTCCATACACATAGAAATTGCCGTTGAATCCATAACTCTGAGATTTTGGTCTAAAACCTCAATGTATTTGATGGAGTATATTCTTTGGGCATCTTCATATATTTCAGGGTCTTTATCATAAACACCGTCAACCTTCGTGGCTTTTAAGATAACATCCGAGCCTATCTCCATAGCCCTAAGTGATGCTGCCGTATCCGTCGTAAAATAAGGATTACCGGTTCCGGCAACAAAGATAACGACCCTGCCTTTTTCCAGATGCCTAAGAGCCCTCCGCCTTATATACGGTTCGGCTATTTCCCTCATCTCGATAGCTGTTACTACCCTTGTTTGCACATCTATCTTTTCCAATGCATCCTGAAGCGCCAAGCCATTCATAACGGTTGCAAGCATACCCATATAGTCGGCACTTGCCCTATCCATACCCATCGATGCCCCTTTGACGCCCCTGAAAATATTACCGCCGCCGATAACAACGGCAACATCAACACCGAGTTGTCTGACCTCTTTTATTTGTTTCGATATGGATTGGATGGTTTCTTCGCATATTCCGTAAGTGAGGGAGCCCATAAGGGCTTCCCCGCTTAATTTTAAAAGTATTCTCGAATAAATAGGTTTGCTCAATTTATTCTTCCCCTATTTTAAACCTTGCAAATCGTCTTACTACTATATTTTCACCGAGTTTGGCTATTGCCGCTTCTATTAAGTTCTTTATTTTTACGCTGCTGTCTTTAATAAACGGCTGTTCCAACAAACAAACCTCTTCAAAATATTTGTTTATCTTACCCTCGGCTATCTTATCGAGCATATTTTCCGGTTTACCCTGCTGTCTTAACTGTTCTTTCTGTATATTTTTTTCTTTTTCTATTACATCCTGCGGAACATCTTCCTTTGCAACATAGAGCGGCTCGCTTGCGGCTATCTGCATTGCTATGTCTTTGCATAGATTGGTGAAATCATCGGTATTTGCAACAAAGTCCGTTTCGCAGTTTACCTCTACCAGCACACCTATTTTACCGCCTGCGTGGATATAACTTGTAACCTTTCCCTCGTTAGCCTCTCTTGTTGCTTTTTTCTTGGCACTTGCAAGCCCCATTTCTCTTAATTTATCTATGGCTTTATCCATATCTCCGTTAGTTTCAATTAAGGCTTTTTTGCAAGCCATCATTCCCGCACCTGTTTTTTCTCTAAGTTCCTTAACCATCTGAGCTGTTATGTTAGCCATTATTCCTCCTCCTGTTCGGCTTCTATTTTTTCTTCTTTGGCTTTTTCAAACTCCTCTTCGGCTTCTTGCTCCGAGAGCTCTTTTTCATACTTATCTTTACCGTTTCTAATTGCTTCTGACATTTTTGAGGCTACGAGTTTTATAGACCTAATTGCATCGTCGTTTCCGGGTATTATGTAGTCTATAGGGTCGGGGTCGCAGTTCGTATCCACAAGAGCAACTATGGGTATGTTTAACTTATTTGCTTCTTTGACGGCAAGCTCCTCTTTTTTTACGTCTATTATCAATATTAAATCAGGCAGTTTTTCCATATCTTTTATGCCGCCGACATATTTTTGCATCTTCTCTTTCTTTTTCCTTAAAATTTTCTGCTCTTTTTTCGTGTAGTTGTTAATCTCTCCGGTTTCTTCCATCTCTTCGAGCTTCTTTAGATTTTCGATGCTTTTTCTTATTGTTTGGAAGTTTGTGAGCAGTCCCCCGAGCCATTTTTCGTTTACATAGGGCATAGAACAGGCAATTGCCGCTTCTTTAATCTCCTCTTTGCCCTGTTTTTTTGTGCACACAAAGAGCATTGTTTTGCCCATAGCCGCGGCATCTTCCACAAAATCATACGCCTTTTCAAAATATGTTATGGTTTTTTGCAAATCAATGATGTGAATGTCTTTCCTTGCCGCAAAGATGAACGGTTTCATCTTCGGGTTCCATCTTTTTGTCTGGTGTCCGAAATGAACACCTGCTTCCAGCAACTCCTTCATTGTAATGTGAGCCATAAAACCTCCTAAGGATTTTTCCACCACCCCGTCTCTTCTTAAAATTAAGAAGATCCCAAAATTCGAGGTGTGTGTATTTACAACTGCAATTTATATATTAACAATGAAAAATTTACAAGTGTTTTTGCACTATTTGATGAATTCAAACATTCTTGCAGACGGAAAATTGTTATAGACCTCCCTGAAGTATTTTTTGTTGTAGTTTCCCAATATATATATCTGGTTAAAATTGGTTTTGTACGTTCTTTTATCACACAACAGCGTGTATATAAGCCTGTTGTTTCTTAAAATGAGCTCCACAATAACGCCGTTTTTATAATACTTTTTTTGCCACTTCACATACCCGTTTGATGAAAAAATAACTCTGTTTATGGGTATTTTGTTGTTGATTAAACCTTTTTTAAGGTCGAATATTGCATTTGCACAATACAGAACATCCCTGCTGAACCTGCTGCATCCCAATATCTGAAAGTACATAGGATAGCTTTTTTTCAGCTTGAAGTTCCAGGTTCCAAGATAACTTATTGCTCCGAATTTCGATATCATATCACGTGTAAAAAGCAGGTAGTTTTCGCTATGGTATATAGGTTTGTCGTATGTTATGACCTTTTTTACCATATTTGTTGTTTTTTCACCGTTTTTTATGGCATTGTCTATACTCTTTATGCCGAATTTGTCAATGTATGATATGGTATCGTACAGTTGGGTTTGGTTGTCAGTCGATAGAGCCCTTGCTATAAAGTACGTTCTTGCTCCGCCGTGAGCGCCGCCGTCTTGATAGGTTGCAAATCCGTCCATATCCTCTATTGCATAACCGTAATCCCACCAGCTTACAATGTTTGCCTTGTTGATTTTATGCTTGATTTGAACAAACGAGTTTACTATATCTGCGGCTATCGACGGTTGAGGAACGAAATTCATTGCCGAGATTTTTGATAAACCGAAAATAACAATGGCAGCAGCCGCAACACCTAATGAGTTTGCTTTGATAGAATTAAAAGAGCCTTTTGATTTTACGTAACTTACACCCAAGTCTATAATAAAACCGATACCCACTCCTGCAAAAGGTGCAAGAAACATTATGGAACGATTTGCAGCGCTGAATGCCATCAATCCAAGTCCGATAATAGGCAAAAGCGGTACAATTTTTATTTTTAAAAATTTTATTGATATCAAAAAGCCTATTAAGCCCAAAATATCTATTATTTTTACGGAGAGTATGTACAAAAGCACTTTGGAATCCGCAATGTGCTCGGTTTCTGTTATTGTTTTCATTATATTTGGAAATCCCCCGCTTGTTGATGATTTTATGGATAGGTAGTGTTCGAAGAACGAGAACAATCCCGAAAATCCTCTGTATGTAAATAGCGGATTTGCAAAAACTCCCAAGAGCAAAACGGATATAAGAATGGTTGAGGGTTTTTCTTTTTTTATCAACAAGAGAAATATCAACAAAACAATATAAACGATAATTATGCCGTTATGCTCATACCACCACCCGAAAAAACCAAGCGTAATGCCTATTAAAACGGAATATAAAAATATCCGATTTTTTTCTTTGGTTTTGTGCAGCAACATTAAAAACAGCGACGCCAAAAACAGAAAGAACAGCTGCAGTAAATCCGTATCGACACGCCCCATAGATGTTCTTAAATAGTACATCCAACTGAATGTGCCGACAAACGCCCCGACAATCCCAGCCATCGGCATTTCTGCATAGTAGAAGTACAAAGCTATGGGCAGTACGAACAAACTTGCAAGGATAGGTATTAAAAACAAGCCGGATTTATATATGCTTAAGTGTGTTGTTTTGGAAAGTTCAGAAATGAGAAAGCTAAGCAGAGGGACGGGATATGGTTTTGGAGCTGTGTCAGGGTATGCCATAAGAGTGTCGTTATCTGTTTTGTAGTATGTTCCCTGTTTGTACTCTTTGGCGTATCGAAGCCAGTAGTAGGCATCAAGAGTTGTCATTGCCGGATATCCGTCTGTGAAATAGACGCTTTTGTGTTTTGTCCAGTAGTTATATTGAGAGTATCTGACAAATGCCGACAAAAACAGAACAAAAAAGACCAAAATCAAATATATCTTCCAATCCGTATAACCGGATAGTGTAAATTTTGGCTTGACAACCTCGTTTTTAACGATTTTTTTATTTTGTTTGGGCTTTTTTTTCATACTCATTCGACTATCCACTCTTTTTCCACCAAGACGGTTTCGTTGTATAGAACTCTTCCTCTGAATTTATCGCCTTTTTGAAATTTACCGACACCTTTGGGCGTTCCGCTCATCAACAGGTCGTAATCACAAAAGGTAAAGTATTTCATAGCCTCTTTTAAAATTTCATCCGGCTTATAAATCATCAATCCGACATCGCCTTTTTGCTTCAGTTCTCCGTTTATATAGAGTTCTATGCCGAGGTTGTTTATATTTTCATCAAACTTCACAAACTCGCTGAATACCGCAGCTTTATCGAAAGCCTTAGCCTTTTCCCACGGCAGCCCTTTCTCTTTCAGTTTGCTTTGTATGTCCCTCAGAGTTAAATCAAGACCGAAACCCACACCTGCAAATTTTGAATCTTTTATTAAGAAGGTTATCTCGCCTTCATAGTGGCATTCACCGAATTTAGGTAGAAACAGTCGGCTGCTGACGGCGCTGTTTGGTTTCATAAACAAAGACATCTCGCTCGGCACTTCGTTTTTCAGCTCTTCAATGTGGGCAACATAATTTCTTGCTATACATACAACTTTGTTTGGAATAACATTTTCTGATTCAAAAACAACACTGTTCATTTGCTGTGCCTCCCAAAATTTGCTTTTTAGGTTAGTATATACGAAAAAAATGAGTTGAAAAAGAAAAAAATAATAAGATTTGTAAATGTATCACAGTTACTTGAATTTTTTTATGAAAAACATTTATAGGCAGGTGTTTTTAGGTGCTAAAGCCTTACTGAAATAAAAAAGGGCTGATTTTAAACAATCAGCCCTTGGAATAATTGATGTTATTTTTTGTTATCCTACAAGCTCTTTCATATCGCTGTCAACGTCGCTTATGCCGGATATATTGAAGTTTTCTATAAGAACCTTCAAAACATTCGGAGAGACAAAAGCCGGAAGCGTCGGTCCCAGTTTGATGTTTTTAACACCCAAGAAGAGTAGGGCAAGTAAAACGGCAACCGCTTTTTGTTCATACCAGGCTATATTGTATGCCAAAGGCAAATCATTAACTGAATCAACACCGAAAATCTCTTTTAGTTTCAATGCTATAACTGCAAGTGAGTAGCTGTCGTTGCACTGTCCTGCATCAAGAACCCTCGGAATTCCGTTGATGTCTCCGAGATTTAGTTTGTTGTAGCGGAATTTGGCACATCCTGCCGTTAGGATAACCGTATCTTTGGGTAATTTTTTTGCAAACTCCGTATAATACTCCCTCGATTTGTGTCTTCCGTCGCAGCCTGCCATAACAACAAATTTTCTGATTGCGCCGGATTTTACGGCATCCACAACTTTATCTGCAAGTTTGAATACCTGCTCGTGAGCAAATCCGCCGACTATTTTTCCGGTTTCTATTTCTACAGGAGGCTTACACTGTTTTGCCATCTCTATAATTTCAGAAAAATCCTTCGGTTTTCCATCAACCCTGTCGGCAATATGTTTAACACCCGGAAAACCTACGTTTCCTGTTGTGAACACTCTGTTTTTGTATGACTCTTTCGGGGGAACCAGACAGTTTGTTGTCATAAGAATAGGACCGTTGAATGATTCGAATTCTTTATCCTGCAGCCACCATGCATTTCCGTAGTTACCTACGAAGTTTTCATACTTTTTGAATGCCGGATAGTAGTTTGCAGGAAGCATTTCGCCGTGCGTATAGACATCAACGCCTGTGCCCTGTGTCTGTTCAAGGAGCTCTTCCATATCCTTCAAATCGTGTCCCGATATCAGGATTCCGGGCTTTTTCCCGACTCCTATGTTAACCTCACTGATTTCAGGATGTCCGTATGTCTCAGTATTTGCCTTATCTAAAACAGCCATTCCTTTGACTGCTGTTTCTCCGGTTTTCATAACGAGATTTACTAATTCGTCAACGGATAGGTCTTCTGTTGTTGCAGCCATTCCGTCAATAAAGAATTTCATAACATCTTCGTCCTCATATCCCAAAACCGCTGCATGGTCGGCATATGCCGCAACGCCTTTAAGTCCGTAAATCATCAGCTCTTTAAGTGAGCGAATGTCTTCGTTTGCTTCTGCTGTAACTGCTGCTTTATCGTATTGAGCCAGAAAATCTTCTTTGGTGGAACCCGTAAATGTGGCTGAGTCGTGCAAACCTTCATCACTTACGTTGTACTTGGCTTTAAGTTCGTCTCTAATTCTCAAACCCTCTTTGATTGCATCGGCTATCCTGTCTTCATCGAAGTTTACGTTGGTAATTGTCGTAAACAGAGCCTTTGCTATGTAGTGTGCAGCCCCCCTGTCGAATTTATTAGCTTTTTTCAATACAACGCCTATTCCCTTTGTTGTATAAATCAGCACGTCTTCCAGGTTTGCAACCCTCTCGTCCTTACCGCAAACGCCTCTTACCGTGCAAGCCGTTCCTCTTAGTGTTTCTTCACACTGGTAACAAAACATAAATAAAACCTCCTACTTGATTTATCTTGCGCATAATTATATACTAGTAAGTAGCACTTTCATTGATGTAGGTCAAGAAAAATGAATAAAAAACAGGCAATAGATTTTTTTCTTAGTTCTCTGAAAATACGTAACGATAAGGAATTTTACAATAAAATAGACTCAATATCTTCTTTGGTTTATAAAAAAAAGAAAGAGATTATTTTTTTAGAAGCACAAAAAGGAAAAGATTTATATTTTTTACTTTCGGGCAATATTAAACTGTATAAAACAAACGAAGAGGGTAAAGAGGCCGTTATTCATTTTGTGGAGCCGGGCGAATTTTTTGCAGAAATTATTCTTTTTTTGGAGAACAGATACCCGGTGAGCGCACTTGCGATAAAAAACTCATATCTTCTTTCGATTGATTCCTCCAAACTCTTTAAACTTGTGGAACAAAGCCCCGATTTCGCTATGAAGCTGATAGGCGTATTTGCCCAAAGACTCAACTATATGGCAAATATCATAAAAAATTTGTCTACTATGGATACCAAAGAGAAGTTTTTAAATTATCTCGATACGATAAAAAACAGCGACAATACGGCAACCCTCAATATACCCAAACAGGAAATAGCCCTGCTTTTGGGAATAAAACCCGAAACGTTTTCCAGGGTGTTGAGGCAGTTGTCTGACGAAGGTGCAATAGAGATTCACGGTAGGAACATTAAGATATTGTAATAGGTGTTTTAGTTTTCATTATAAGCCTTTTTATTTTTGTATATTGTTGCATCGGAACTCTTTATCCGTATAGGCGCATACGATAAGATGCCCAAAAAGCATTAAAAGAATGTATATACTGTTTTTAGGCATCAATACAGACAAACAAAAATATCTGTTTATTTGTTATTCTTTAAAGATATTCCATATTTTCAAATGATTTAGTTGTTGATTTAAAATTTTTTGTGAGATTTAGGGTAAAAGGTTTTCTTTGTGTGGACTTTACAAGGATAAAAACAAAGAGTATATTATGAAAAATTTTTTTAGTTGGTGTTAGTGTTGTAAATATGAACAAAAACAGTACCATTTCTTGGGATGGTGAGATTGAGAGCATCAAAAGAAAAGAATTATTAAAAGCAATAGGGTTGAAATCAAATAATTGTAAAAAGGAGATTTGTTTATGACGCCAATGGAGTTTAAAGAAGAGTTCGGTGATTCCACAACTCGGGTTGTTTTGCTTGGTATGGTGACTTTCGGAATCTACTATTTTATCTGGCTTGCAGAAAGAAGAAAGCCTATGAACAGGTTGGCAGAAAAAGAGATTTACGATAAAAATATGCTGATATTTACCGCAGTATTCGGCGGATTGACAAGTATATTGGCGCCTTTGAATGTGGCTGGTGTTGAGATACTCATAGTTTGGTTTAATGTTGCATATAGCGTTTTAATGATAGTTATGGCTTGGAAGATAGGTGTGTGGCTTGAACAGTACAGCTTTTATCAATGGGGAATTAAACTAAAAGCAAGCCGCTTTTTATTGGTTATTTTCAATATATTTTATGTGAACTATCTGATAAATAGGATTGCTGAGCTTGACGCACAACAAAAAGGTGTATATTGAAAGATTGCCTAAAGGGTTGTTTGAGAGAGTAAGAAACAGGTAAGATTTAAAAAACTTATAAAGCAGAAAACTCGGGTCAAATCGAGTTGTGCGGTCAGGTTGTAAATGCTTTGAATATATTACCCTCCCGGGTATTAGTTTCAAGAATTCTTGTAAAACAACTGCAATACGGCTACAAAGGACATTGTCTTCAAGAGAAAAATAGATAGATGCAAAAAATAACTAAAGATTTTGTAAAATATCGTTTGCTGAAATTAAACCCGATGCCGAAGCCTGTATTATGCCTCTTGTAATTCCTGCTCCGTCTCCTATACAGTAGAGATTTTCTAGATTTTTACTTCTCATATTGCTATCGACGCTTATCCGTAAAGAATAAAATTTAACCTCGGCACCGTAAAGAAGCGTATTAGGGTCTGCCAGCCC
>JALVUQ010000062.1 GCA_027035575.1 Desulfurellales bacterium
TAAAGAAGATGAAAGATTACGGTATGACAATCATTATTCCGTCTGAGAAACAGCTTCAAAAATTTGCAAAGAAAATAAGAGCTGTTGTTTGGCCTGAGATGGATAAGATGGTTGGAAAAGCCGTTATGGATGATGTCAGAAAACACGCAGGACCTTTGAACTTGCTCGGCAAACAAGACTGATTATCTGTTAAACCTTTTTAAAATGTAAGGTGCTGCACATTAACACGAATATTTAAGTCGTTTTGTTGCGGCACCTTATCCTGTGAATTAACTCGGAAGAAAAAAGGTAATCTATGTTTTATGTAATGTGGTGTTCTCTTGCAAAAATTCTCAGATTTTTTATGATAATAGGCGCTTACGCTTGTGCAGGTATGATTTTCACAGAGGTCTTTTTTCGCTATGTTTTAAACCTGCCTATTTTCGGTATAAACGAAATTGTTCTTCTTGTGGGCATTTGGCTATACTTTCTAGCCTCGGTTTACGGAGCATTTGAAAAAACACACATCCAAGTGAGCATTATGCATCTTTTATTTAAGGGAAAACCTCTTGCCTTATCAAAAACCCTTGCATCTGCCATAACAACATTTTTATCGTTTATGATGGTACAATGGAGCTTTTCCTATATCGCCTGGAGCATAAAGCTGCACGGAATAACACCTGCTTTAAGGATACCACTTATACTATACCAGATGTCGATTCTTGTAGGAGCTATATTGATGTCGTTGTATTTTTTAACCGAACTTATCGACAATATCCTAACTGTTTTTAACAAAGAGGCTTTTTTTGCCAATCTATCAATAAAATGCGGGTATGTAGATGCACATTCTGATTGATTTTGCCATTTTATTTATAACCCTTTTGATAGGAGTTCCGGTGCCGTTTGCTTTTATGGCTGCAACGTTTTATATGATGAGCGTTGACCATATAAGCGCATCTTTTTTAATAGCCAACGGATTTCACGGTATAAACAACACATCTATGTTAGCCGTTCTATTTTTCATCTTGATGGGAAGCATAGCAAGCGACAGCGGAATTGCAGACAGAATAATAAAACTGCTCGACCCGTTTTTAAACAGACAAAAAAGTGGACTTGGGACGCTATCTATTTTCAGTTCTGCATTTTTCGGAGCTATAGCCGGAACGTGCAGCGCAGCCGTTGCAGCAATAGGCAGTATAATGATTCCCAAAATGGTCGAAAGGGGATATCCGAGAGGATATGCAACCTCCCTAATCTCAGCCGCATCTATCGAGGGTCAGCTTATACCGCCGAGTGTTCCTATGATTTTGTATGCCTGGGTAACCTGGCAGCCCGTTTCCGTTGTATTTTTAAGCACTGTTGTTCCCGGATTGATGCTGCTTGGGGCATACAGCATTGCCAATGCTATTATTGTTAGAAAATATCCGATAAAGGTTTTGCCTAAAGAAGATATGAAAACCAAGATGCACAAATTCAAACTGAGTATGAAAGGCGGTATTTTCGCTTTGCTTATGCCGGTTATCGTTTTGGGCGGCATATTCGGAGGCATATTTACACCAACCGAATCCGCTGCAATAGCAACAATATACGCTCTTATCATTGGCATTTTCGTTTATAAGAAACTTAACGTAAAAAATATTATGGATTCGACGGTATTTGCCGTCACAACAACAGGCGTTATACTGCTGATGGTGTTTTTCATACTTGCCTTAAGCAAAATCTTTGTTATGGAAAATCTCCCGAGCAGGCTCGTGGCACTGCTTTTGTCAACAACAAGCAATAAAATCCTTCTGCTTTTATTGATTAACGGCTTCTTAATCATAGTAGGAATGCTTATGGACGATTTCAGCGGAACACTTTTATCTGCTATTGTTCTAAGCCCCGTTATGCACCACCTCGGTGTAAGCCCGGTTCAGTTTGCCGCAATTTTAGGAACCAACCTGGGTCTTGGCAACAAAACACCGCCGACTGCTCCCATACTGTATCTTGCCTGCCGCATCGGCCATGTTCCGGTTGAGAAGGTCATCAAACCTCAGCTTATATTTATTTTAACCTGCTCTTTGCCTATCACTCTACTGACAACATTCTTCCCGCCGTTATCTTTGACGCTGCCCCATCTTTTAATGCCTAAAATTGTCCCCCACGTTCCGTTGTTCGTATAATATGAACTTTTA
>JALVUQ010000063.1 GCA_027035575.1 Desulfurellales bacterium
ATTGTGTAAAAATCAAATCGTTCATTTGTTTTTCCTCCTTTGAAGGGTTATTTTTTTCTCAAAGAGGGGTTATAACATATAACCCCTCTTTCCTTCAAAGGGGTGACACAATTTATTTTACACTACCCTCCGCAAACCAACTGACATAAAATATTTTCCATCTTTATATAATGGCAGGCATTAAAATTGGCAAATGATAACTGATAAATGATTTGAATTTGTCCCAATTAAGCGCAAAAAGCGATATAATTGACAAATATGAAGGAAACATAAATCCTATAAAATCACTTCAATTTAATTGATTTTATCTCTCACAAAAATTATAATCTTAATGATATGCAGCAAAACTCAGGAAAACACACTAAAACCTCTTTTCACACCTACGAAGTGTGAAAAGGGGATGGTTCATTGAATTTTAGGTTAGTTTTGTTTTTTTAGGCGGTTTTGCATCTTTTTCATTTCTTTGAAAAGGTTTTCTGAGTCTTTTTTTGAGGGCAGGAAATCAACAACGGGTTTGCCTGTTTTTAGAGAGGCATATCTGACGTTAATATAGTGCAAAAGATTCCACACATACGGAGGATTTGGGTTCATTGCTATTGCCCTTTCTGCACATACTTTTGCATCTTTTAAATCGTCGTTAAACAGATATGCTAATCCTAGATAGTATTCGCTCAACCAGATTTTGTGGAGTGCTTCCAGCCTTTTTGCCTCTTGCAGAATGTCTATCTTTAATTTGTTAGCCTCTTTCTGCTCTTTTTTTGTCATTTTTTTATTTTTGATATCTTCTTTTAACAGAGGAATGTGGTTTATTCCCGTTGTAATTTTCAAATAATAAGGAACGGCTTTATAGATAAAACGAGATGATGCTATCCAAAAAAGATAATCATCCTGCGAGGCTTTGTATAGTAAATCCAATTTTTTGTCTATTTGTTTTGTTTTCTGTATTTTAAACGTATAATAAACATCATTTTTCATATGCGGAAACAGATAAATTGTCGATAAGGCATAAATTATGAACAGTATTATAACTAAAACATTTTTTAAATGACCTTTAAGCATAAAAAATCTGCTTTTATCCGCCATTGCCAGAATAACAAAAAACAGGGCAAGCAGGGCAGGATGACGCAGCGGCCAGGATAAGCCGGCTTGAAATATAAAGACTAAAATGAGGGATGGAATTAGCAGATTTTTTATATTTTTTTCATCTTTTAACACTTTAATATAGTAAAAAGCAGTTATAAAAACTATACTTAAAAAGGCAAAAATACCAAGCTCCTCCAGTATTTGAACGGGTTCATTATGAGCAAATATGAAATTGCTAATTATATCTGAAGGAAATTTTAATATTTTACAGGATATTATTTGATAGGGATTATTCAAAAATTTGAATGTTTCAAGGCCTGTTCCGAAAAACGGATGTTTTGACCAGAGCAGTATTGCTGCAAGCCAAATCATAAAACGTTTATCCACAGAAGCATCAGCAATCAAACCCTGATGGGCAAATTTGGCAAAAGGTGAATACCTGCTGAAGAAAAATACGGCTATGTATATAACAAACAGTGTAATCAGCGTAAATTTTTCTTTTTTTGACATATTAAGGCTAAAGAAACGTTTATGTATAAAAATAAAAAAGAAGACAAATAGAACAGCGAGCAGACCGGCTCTCGATGATGCAAGAGCAACAGCGTAGGCAAAGAAAGTATATACTATAAACAGTTGAATTGAGATTCTCTTTTCTGTCTGTCTTAATATCAAAAAGGCCGTTATTACTAATCCTATGTTTATCAAGAGTGAGTTAAGATTTGGCTGATACAGAAATCCACCGATTGAAGCAATGTTTGATATATATAAAAAATAAGGAATCAATACAACCGTTTTTGAATGGCCAAAGGACTTAAAAATATATTCTAAATAACTAAACAGCGCACCTGCAAAAGATATTAAAAAAATACCTTCAATAAAATACGATGCTTTCTGAAACTTCTCACCGTATATCAAATACAGATTTGCAAAAAAGTCGTTCTGTTTTAGCTTAACGTTCACTGTTTTTAAATTTTCAGCAGTAATAAATAAAATATACAGTAAGAATAGAAAATAGAGAAAGAACATCCCGTCAGGCCTGTAATACCCAAAAAAAGTGGCAAAATAGGTATAAAATAAAAATATAGCAATAAACACAGAAAATCGAGAAATGCTTATCACTTTTAGTTTAAACAAGTAAGCAAAAAAGACAGGCATAAAAATGATAAAAAGAAAAATTTTAATGCTGTGATGGAAAAACTCAAGAGAAGATATATTTAAAACAAAAGCTGCAAATAATAATAAAATTAAACAAACATAAACTTTACTCTTTTTTTGCATTCTTTAATTCCACTATTACTGAATTGCCTTTGATAAAAAAACCAGCCACAATTTTCATAAAAAATCCGAAGAAAGAAAGAGTGCGTAATGCCGAGATACTTTTATCAGGCTTTCATATCCATATTGCCCACAAAATATACCTGGCGTGAAAAAATGAGTTAAATAAAGTTTAATGCAGATAATTATATTTGCAGGATGGTGAAACGATTTGTTTATCAGCCATAAAAACCTGTCAATTCCGTATGCGAGAACACAATAAGAGCTACAATATACTCTAAGGCGACAAAAAAGGTGATACTCTAAGTTTTTTATAGCATTACAATTTAAAAGCCTGTTAAACATTTTATAATCGTCAATGAAATTTGTATGATAAAATAAACCCAAAGAAACGAAAATTAAGAATAAGACTTGATATTTAATATCTAAATTTATCATAGATTGTTTTTAAATTGACTTTTTTAATTCACAACAAGATATTTCTTTTCGATTGCAGTTAAAGAGATTTAATTCCCAATAAGCTATGGGAACATTCTTTATCTTATTCTTTATTGCTTCAATAACATATTCATACTTACTTATAGTGTCAATCTTTGTCCATACAAAATTCCTTAAACCAACAGCTTTCAAAACCGTTGAATCTATAGGGCAGTGCGGTGGCATTGCAATCTCACCCATACACCACAAATACTTCAAATATAGATTCAAAAGCTTTTGAACAGTACCTATGTTCAGTCTGCTGTTTAAAATAATACCTTTACCACAAAAACGGGAGCAGTTTTGAAGCTCTTCCAAGTTAGCGATATGCTGCTTTTCGCTAACATATCTGCAATATTGAGGAATGATAAAACATTCTATATACTCTTTTATGCATTCTTTGAATTTAATACGTTGTGTATCAGAAATATCGGGAGAATAAACCTTGTTATGCTGGAATGCCCCTGTGACTGCCAACATCCAAAGTTCATCTCTTAAAAATGTTGTTTTGAATTTTGAAGGACCACACACATTAAATCCTTAAAATAAAAAAAGAGCCGAGAACGGCTCTTTTTTAGTAAGTACTCCAACTTGAAAAGTCTGTTGAATTTCCGTTGGTACAACCTCCGGCCTGAGTCACTCCTGTTTGGTAATATATCACAGATGAGTCACTTGCCACACCATAAGCCTTACCCGTGCCTTTGGAATTATATGTGGAAGCCGAATAAGTATCTCCGGTGGGTGAGTTATAGTTGGCTTGTACATTTGATGAAAGGGTAACGGTAACAGTATTAGTAGCACCTAAAGTTATTGACCCGCCGGAACTACTTTGAACAGCAGCAAAAGAAACCCCGTTAAATAATGCCATTACTGAAACAGCCATTAAGAACATAAATATTTTTTTCATAAAAAACCTCCTCTCTGCACTTAATTTTTTAGTTCGGATACTTCATATTATCTGCATAATATGCCTCTGCTGTCGTTTGAATGGTCTTTAAATCACTCAACGCAGCAGAATCTTGTGCACTTTTCCTATACTTCGCATACTGCGGTATTGCGATAGCTGCCAATATTGCAATAATTGCAACAACCACAAGCAGCTCAATGAGTGTGAAGCCCTTTCTGTCTGACTTCAATGTTTTGCCAATTTTTTGAATCACCATAAAAAACCTCCTTTAAAATTGGTTGAGTGGTTAAACAAGTTGAATAGTTAAATAGTTTAGTGGTTGAGTAGTTAAGTAAATCCAATACACCTTCGCACCTTTTTACTTTACGCTAAATCAAAGCCAACATCACCTCCTTTTTTAATTAGTCAATCTATGTAGAGCAATTTCAGTGCCAATGTTGTTATAACAAGGTTTTTATGAAAAACATCTTTTTCAAACATACGAATAAAACACTGTAGGAAATTCCCTGAATTCTCTGACATTTCTCAAATGCACCATTTAAACGGCAAAATACTACCATAACAGCAGTAAAAAATCAAGTTCTTTGACTATCATTTTTTGTCAATATTGACATTTTTTGTCAATTTAAGTAAAAGTTTTATTTAGTAACACAATTTTTATTCCATATTCAGATAAAAATTACCTAAACGTGTTTTAAAAAATTCCAAAGCCCTCTCTCTAAACTCCTTATTATAGCGATACATACCTTCATCAAACACCAAACTCTTTAAAACAGCCGGAGTTTTTTTAAGAATATTTTTATAATCGTTTTTATCAAATCTTAAAAAACCGACCTCAATCGAATGCAGATTTTTAATTTTATTAATTTCTGTCAACAGCTCATCATAGTCGTTCAATCTCTCAACAAAAACAGGGTCGAGCCTAACACCTATTTTATAACCGGTACTATCAAGCAGTTCAATCGCCTCCATCCTTTTTTTCAAACTCGGCGTCAGGTGTTCATATCTGTCTATAATCGGCTGTGGATTCAAAGAGAAAGCAACTATTATATTTCTGCAAGGCTCCGTTTCGAGTAGGAAATTTATATTATCCGATTTTGTTCTAAGCTCCAAAAAAATATCCTCATCTGCAAACTCTCTGAAAAAATCAATAAGTTTTTCATTAAAATTGGAAAAACCCGCCATTGCCAAGGAGTCTGAAAACGTACCGGAATAAAAATACAACGGTCTTGTTTTATCCTCCTGCACTGTCTTTTTTATGGCAGAAAAGTAGTCTTCGTAATTCAAAAAAATCACGGGGTTAAAACTTCTGAAGTATCCCTTTAAAAAACAGTAAGAACAGTCGTATATGCAGTTATAGGCATTCAAAATTGAATAGCCGTATGAGCCAGAGGGTGTATAATTACTTGGTGTTTTTCTTAAAAATTCCCCTTTTTTGTTTGCAAAGACAATACCGTTTTTATCTTTTAAGTTATGAAAACAGGCAACGTAATCGTCAATCTCTACAACCTTTTTTGCACTTAAATTCAAATTTATTCTATTTTTCTCAACACCTTTTTCGATAAAGACGCTAAATCCTGCTTTTTCTTCATTCTCCTTTTTTGAGTTTATCAAAATTTTTGAATACAACTTCTGCCTGTTTGTGAATGTTAATCTTTTTGTTTTAATCAACCGCTTTAAACCGTTTAAAATTTTAATGTTCGAAATGCCCGTATGCTTAAATATTTCAAGCATAGTTTCGTCTTTTTCTATCCAAGCAAGTCTTTCGATAACATTCTGCACCAAACGAACATTATATACAAAGCCGTTTGTTCTAACCGATTCAATCGAATTTCTTTCGTTTACATCGCTTGCAGCTCTTAATACAATCCCGAACTTTCCGATGCTTTTGACTGCTTTTGCAAAAAAATAGCTCTCTTTATCAACGCTGTCGGCAAAAAGACTTAAAAACGAATTATCCGTTTCATATTCGTCTAATAAACTTACGCCCTCAAAACTCGGCAGTTCGTTAATGTTCGGCAAATCAACAGGGTTAAAAACGGGCTTTTTGTTGTGTATCAGCTTTACCCTTTTAAGCGTAAATATATCGCCAATATTAAGTTTATCCGTAAGCGTTCCCGAAAACCCGAACAAAACGGCTATGTTTATATCTTCGTTTTTAGATAGAATATCAACAATATTATATCCCAAACTCAGTCCGCCGCCACCATAATTAACAAACACGGAAATGTTGTCGTATTTAAACAGCTTACTACTTTTTTTAAACGGGTATAATTTCAGAAGTGGTTCAATCTCCGCTTTGTGTTCGCTTGCAATCAGCAGCATAGAATTCGTATATGGTTCTGTTTGAATATATGTCAACTATAATCAACTTTTCGATTTGTCCGTCTTTAAAATAGGTATATACTTTGTTTATATTGCTCTTGTATTTTGGAGTAAGCTCGTATCCGCTTTGCATTTTCTTTATATCAAAAAGGCTGTTTATATCCTCTTTGCCCAAAAACAGCAAAAACAAAACTTTATTAAACCCGGTCAGCTTATAGGTGTATTTTTTGGAATCACGATAATCAACCGCTTCAAAGTCGTTTATTATCACTCTCTCATTCTTATAATCAAAAATCATACTCTTTTTTGCCTTAATGGTGAGAATTCCCGTTCTTTCAATTTTTTGCCCGCTCATTGCATTTATTGAGGTCTGTTTGAAGTCCAAAACGGTGGTCTTGTTTGAATATAATTTAAAAAAATGAGTTATCCGGTTTGCGGCATAAGAGTCAAGCGTTATGAGCAATACCGACAATATCACCAACACTCTTAATATTTTCACCTTCCAAAAACTCCTTTATGCCTTTTATTATCTCAACGGTTATATTAGGATTTGTGAAGTTTGCCGTACCTATCTCTATAAGCGCAGCTCCAGCCATTAAATACTGAAGCGCAATATCGCTGTTGTATATACCGCCGACGCCTATAATCGGTACTTTGATTTTTTCATAAACCTCATAAACCATTCTCACACCGACAGGATAAATTGCAGGACCGCTCAATCCTCCTGTTCTGTTTGCCAAAAACGGTTTTTTTGTTTTCGTATCTATAACCATACCGGTAATTGTATTTATGAGGCTGACGGCATCCGCACCACCATCGCAGGCGGCTGTAGCGATTGCTGCAACATCATCGACGTTTGGTGTCAATTTAACTATAACGGGCTTGGAGGTGTGTTTTTTAACTGAGCTTGTAAGGCTAAAAACATCATTCGGATTCTTGCCGAACAAAGCTCCTCCTTTTGAAACGTTCGGGCAGGAAACATTAACCTCCAAAGCCGAAACCCTGCCGATATGCTCCAGTTTATCAGCCAATTCAACAAATTCATCTGCTTTCGTTCCGTATATATTTGCTATTATGTGAGCATCCACATCTTCAAGTAGCGGCAGTTTTTCCTTTATAAACCTGTCAATGCCAACATTTTGCAAACCGATTGCATTCAACATACCGCAGGGTGTTTCAACTATTCTCGGCGGTTTGTTGCCCTTTTTCGGCTTGACGCTTAAACCCTTGACAACAAAACCACCGAGGGCATTCAAATCCATATATTTTTTATACTCGGCTGCATATCCGAATGTGCCCGATGCCGTCAAAACAGGGTTTTTAAATATTAAAGAACCGAGCTTGACGGTTAAATTCACAGAGTTTGCCATTCTATCTCCCTATAATCAAAAACAGGTCCCTCAACGCAAACCCTTTTAAAATCCTTGTCTATCGTCTCAACAACACACCCCAAACACACACCTATACCGCAAGCCATTCTTGACTCCAAAGAAACCTTCATATCGCATTTCTTTTGATAGCAGACATACGCCAATCTTTTAAGCATTAAAGTAGGACCGCAGGCAAGCACAAGACTGTTTTCATCAAGCTCAGGCTCTACCATATCAACCACATTGCCCGCATAGCCCAAGCTTCCGTCCATAGTTGCTGTTTTACCAAAATCAACATATACTTCATCCTTCGTATTAAAACCGAAATACGCTTTATAGTTAACACCGTACATATTTTCCAAAACATTTGAAAGATATATTAAAGGAGCAGCACCTATACCCCCGCCAACAAGAAAAATCCTTCTGTTTTTCTCTATATCACCGAAGCCGTTGCCAAGAGGACCAAGCAAATCAAGAAATTCTCCTTTTTGTTTGCTTGCCAAAATTTTTGTTCCCTCTCCGACAACCTTGTATATGATTTCTATGTGCCTGTCGTTAAAATCGGCTATACTAAACGGCCTTCTCAGCAAAGGATAGTCAAAATCATTTATTTTAACCATAAAAAACTGTCCCGGTGAGGCATCAAAAAGAGCGGGGTTATCTATTTTTAAAGAGAATGTGTCTTTTGCAACCCTTTTATTTTCAAAGATTTCAAGTTTCATTATTTAATCTCTTCTATTTCAAACCTTCTGTCTCCCGCAGGCACCTTAACCAAGATCTCATCGCCCTCTTCCTTGCCAAGCAGAGCTTTGGCAATAGGGCTGTTTATCGATATTTTTCCGTTGTTCGGGTCCGATTCATCCTCTCCGACAATCATATATTCAACCGTTTCGTCCTTATCCACATCGTACAAAACAACACTGCACCCAAAGCCAACCCTGTCTTTGGATATGCTGTTTGGGTCAACCACCTGAGCGTTGTTTATTTTTTTGGACAGCTCGGAAATTCTATTTTCTATCAAAGCGTGTTTTTCTTTTGCTGCGTGATATTCCGCATTTTCACTCAAATCTCCTTTTGCTCTTGCCTCTTCAATCTCCTTAATAATCGCAGGACGTTGGTTTTTCTGTAAATCTTCCATCTCTTTAATTAGTTTTTCATAACCCTGCGGTGTCATCAATACCTTTTCAGCCATAATTAACCTCTCTTTTTGTAATACTCCTGTATGGACTCAACCTCTACAGCTTTTCCTTTGATTTTTGCCTCTATTGCCCTTGTTGCGGCTATTGCTCCCGAAATTGTCGTGCAGTACGGTATGTTCATAGTCAAAGCGGTTCTTCTTATGTAAAACGAATCCGTTCTGGAGCGCTTCCCCGAGGGCGTATTTATCAAAAATTGTATATTCCCGTTTTTCATTTTGTCAAGTATATTGGGTCTTCCTTCGCTTATTTTCTTAACATATCGAACATCCACACCCTCTTTTTTCAGATATTCATAACTGCCCTTTGTGCAATATACATCAAAACCCAAATCAATCAATCTTGAGGCTATGAATACACCTTGCGGCTTATCGTTATCGGCAAGAGATAAAAATATACTTCCCTTTTCAGGCAATCTCATACCTGCTGCAAGAAGCGCCTTGTAGTAAGCTGTGGGAAAATCGTCGGATATACCCATCACCTCACCGGTTGATTTCATCTCAGGACCCAAAGTTATGTCAACATTCGGAAATTTCACAAAAGGAAATACGGATTCTTTAACTGCATAGTACTTCGGCTCTACCTCTTTTACTCCCAAATCCCTGAGTTTCTTTCCCATTATCACCTGGGTTGCAATTTTAGCCCAATGAACACCTGTAGCTTTGCTCACAAATGGGACTGTCCTTGATGCACGCGGGTTTACCTCCAAAATATAGACCCTATCGTTTTTCACGGCAAATTGAATGTTTATCAAACCTACAACATTAAGCTCTCTGGCAAGCAGCCTTGTCTGCCTCTTTATCTCGTTTACAATGTCTTTTTTCAGCGTTCTCGGAGGAATCGAGCAAGCGGAGTCTCCCGAATGAACACCTGCTGCCTCTATATGCTCCATAACAGCCGCAACTACAGTCTCTTCCGAATCGCTAACGGCATCAACATCAATCTCTATTGCATCCTCCAAAAATTTATCCACAAGCAGAGGGTGGTCACCTGTTACCTCAACGGCTTCTTCAACATATTCATTTAGCTGCTCCTCGTTGTATATAATCATCATTGCCCTGCCGCCCAAAACGTAGGAAGGTCTGACCAAAACAGGATAGCCTATGGTGTGAGCAATATCAACAGCCTCTTTGACTGATTTGGCTATTCCGCTTTCAGGCTGCAGCAGCTTCAATTTGTTAATCAAATCCCTAAACAGCTCTCTGTCTTCAGCCATATCTATACTTTTTGGGTCTGTACCCAAAATCGAAACACCGGAATTTTTCAAATCCATAGACAGCTTCAGGGGTGTCTGCCCGCCGAATTGGACTATAACACCGAACGGTTTTTCATTATCCACTATATTCATAACATTTTCAAAGTTCAAAGGCTCAAAATACAATCTGTCGGATATATCGTAGTCCGTTGAAACGGTTTCCGGGTTACAGTTAACCATTATGGCTTCATAACCCTCGTTTCTCAACTCCAAAGAGCCGTGAACACAGGTATAGTCAAACTCAATACCCTGCCCTATCCTGTTAGGCCCGCTTCCAAGCACTACAACCTTTTTGTTTTTTGAGGCTATTGACTCGTTTTCATCCTCATAAGTGGAATAAAAATAGGGCGTATAGGCTTCAAATTCTCCCGCGCAGGTATCAACCATTTTGTAAACATTGGATGTATTTGAATCTTTTCTTAATTTTCTGACATCACTCTCCTTTAATGACACCAACTTTGCTATTCTTGAATCGGAAAAACCGTACTCTTTCAGCTCTTTTATGTTGTTTTCATTTATTCCCGTCTTTTTTATCTCTTCTTCTTTATCTATTATCTGCTTGATATTAAACAAAAACCATCTGTCTATATAGGTGAAATTAAAAATATCATCTATTGTATAGCCTCTTCTGAATGCCTCTCCTATATATAAAACTCTCTTTGAGTTCGGATGGATAAGCCTATCCTTAAGCTCCTCGTCGTTGCACTCAATCTCAACAAAACCGTCCCAACCATATTCCAATGAGCATATCGCTTTTTGTAAGGACTCCTTAAATGTCCTTCCTATAGACATAACCTCACCGACACTTTTCATCTGCGTTCCGAGTTCGTCTTTTGTGTTGAACTTCTCAAACGTAAAGCGCGGTATCTTAGTCACAACATAATCAAGAACCGGTTCAAAACTTGCCGGCGTTTTCTTGGTTATGTCATTAGGTATTTCATCAAGCGTATATCCAACACTCAAAAGTGCAGCAAATTTTGCTATCGGAAAACCGGTTGCCTTTGAAGCAAGCGCACTTGAGCGAGAAACCCTCGGGTTCATCTCTATAACAACAAACTCCCCGTTTTCAGGGTTGACCGCAAATTGTATGTTAGAGCCCCCTGTCTCAACACCTATTTTTCGTATAACGTCGATAGAAGCATCCCTCAATATCTGATATTCTTTATCCGTTAAAGTTTGTGCAGGGGCTATGGTTATGGAATCACCGGTATGAACCCCCATAGGGTCGAAATTTTCTATCGAGCAGATAATAAATACATTATCTTTTTTGTCTCTCATTACCTCAAATTCATACTCTTTCCAACCCAAAACGGACTGCTCAATCAAAACCTCCTGCACGGGGCTTTGGTCTATACCCCATTTTACTACATCCTCAAACTCCTCTTTGTTGTATGCAACTCCGGCTCCCGTTCCGCCAAGAGTAAAAGACGGGCGTATAATGACAGGAAAACCAATTTTCTCAACCACTTTTTGGGCTTCTTCAAGGTTGTGGGCAACACCTGAAGCCGGAACTTTAAGGTTAATCTCAGCCATAGCTTGTTTAAACAGCTCTCTATCCTCGGCTCTATTTATCACCTCGGCATTTGCGCCTATCATTTCGACACCGTATCTGCCCAAAACACCTTCTTTATATAAATCCATAGCTGCATTCAAAGCAGTCTGGCCTCCGAGCGTGGGCAGTATGGCATCAGGTCTTTCTTTTTTGATTATTTGCTCCATAAATTCAACGGTAATAGGCTCAATGTAGGTTCTATCTGCAAGCATAGGGTCTGTCATAATCGTTGCCGGGTTAGAGTTTATCAAAACAATCTCATACCCTTCGTCTTTGAGTGCTTTACAGGCTTGCGTCCCGGAATAGTCAAACTCACAAGCCTGACCTATAACAATCGGACCTGAGCCCACAATCATAATCTTTTTCAAATCTTCTCTTTTCGGCATAAACCACCCCTAATCAACAACTCTAACATAGATACGCAACCTAAATATTATATTAATTTTCAACGATTCAGGCTATTTGAATTCATTAAGCGCTCGTTCCTGTTCCCTTTGTAAATCCCTCTTTTTTATATCCCTTCTTTTATCATACAACTTTTTTCCCTTTGCTAAGGCTATTTCCATCTTAATCCTGCCGTTTTTAGAATACACCTTTAAAGGGATAAGCGTCAAGCCTTTTTCTTGTGTTTTACCTATGAGTTTTCTTATCTGAGATTTATGAAGAAGGAGTTTTTTCTTTCTGTAGGGGTCGTGATTGGCAAAAGTTGAAGCAAATTTATACGGGCTTATATGAAAATTATTAACATAAACTTCTCCGCGGTCAATCTCTGCAAAGCTGTCCTTCAGATTAGCCGAACCGTTGCGAATGGACTTGACCTCGCTGCCCTTCAACTCTATTCCCGCCTCGTATGCCTCTATAATCTCATAGTCGTGCCTTGCTTTCCTGTTAACTATCGATTTCATTATCATTTCCACGTAAACAAGGTATATATGTTTGCATCATTTTCATAATCAAAATCTCAACTAAAATTATACATATATTGAAAAATAAAACAAAACAAAAAGAGCGAAAAAGAACCACTCTTTCGCTCTTTCAAAAAATCAGCCGTCTCTTTATCCAATGAGATTCTTAAACGGCTAATTACTCTTAACTATCTTAGGAGTAACAAAAATAAACAGTTCATTTTCAGGATTGTAATATCTTTTTGTTTTAAACAACCATCCTAATAGAGGAATTCTCATTAAGCCCGGAACGCCGCTTGTTGATTCAAGGTTTGTTTTTTGTATTAAACCACCCAAAACAATTGTTTGTCCGTTCGATAGAACAACCGTAGTATCCACCGAGTTTGTATTGATTGGAGGCTCACCGTTGACTGCGTGGGCAAAGTCAGGCGAGTCTTTGCTAACTTTAATTTTTAATATGATTTGGTTGTTGTTTGTTATGTGTGGTGTTACCTCCAAAGAAAGAGTAGCGTTTTTAAAGCTAACGCTTGTGGCACCCGAAGCTCCTGCAGATTCCTGGTACGGTATTTCCTGACCGCTCTCTATCTTAGCAGGCTCATTATCAAGCGTAATAACTCTCGGTGAGGATAAAACCTTCGAATAACCTTCTATTTCACCGGCAGTTAATTTCAAATCCAAATTATAATTTGCCAGGACATTACCTATTGCAAGACTCATACTCGAAACAGGCGCATCGGAAATTGTAGTGGGCAAGTTAACAGCAAAATTATTAGACTGGAAATTGGCAGAGGTAACTATATGATTTCCGGCAGAGTTAATTGAAACAGGTGATGCAGCACCTCCGATGCCGAAAAATGTACTGCTGTTATTAATGCTTGCATTATAGTATGCTCCGCCCCATTGAATTCCAAGTTGCCTTTCAAACGTCTTATTTATTTCAACTATTCTTGCATCTATCTCTACTGCTTTTTTTCTCTTGTCTATGGTGCTAATAATCTGTTTTATTTTATCTATATTCTGCTTTGTATCGTGACAAATAACAGCATTATTTTTTACATCAGCAACAACGAAACCTGATTTAGACTTTTTCTTATAAAGAAGACTGTCGACTATCTTCATAGCATAATCAGGCGTAATGTAGTTTAAATTTATGACCTCCGTAACTGCATTTTTCGCTCTCTCCAACTGCTGTTTTTCCTGGATTGCTTTTAATTCCTGGGATTTTTCTCTTTGCATCTGAGAAGCTGTTGTTATTCTGACTATATTACCTTCTTTCTCGGCAACAAGTCCTTTTTGCTGCAGTATCAATGCAAAAGCCTGATCCCACGGAACATCTTTCAATTCCATTGTCAATGTACCTTTAACATCGTTACTAGTTATAAAATTCAAACCGCTAATTTGAGAAAAAACTCTGAATATATCGTGTATATCTGCATTCCTCACATTAAACGATATCCTTTTACCTGTATATTGAGGTTTATTTTTTCGGTTATTTTCAGAGATAGCAGTTTTCTTTATCGGTTTAATTTTATCGACTGCAACGCTCTTTGTTTGTCCTGTCTTAGGCAGTTCGAATATAAGATAAATATGTCTTTTATCAGAGTAATCCCTTTTAAACAAAACCGGAGATTTCATATATATTGCATACTTCGTAATGTTTTGTGCTACTTTTACAGGTTTAATGTTTGTTATACTCTCGGATACCTTTGAAAGATACTGTTCTTCCAAAGCACTGTTTGTTGGAACGGCGTTTTTAACGGTTAAATATACCACATTTTTGTCTTTATAAATCTGATATGACGGCTTTTTTTGCAAAAGTGCCACAACCATTTCGTATGTTTTGAACTTCCTAAATGAGACACGTTCCAAAACATTCTCACTCTTTTCAATCTTTACAAAGGATACCTTAAAATCACCAAGCTTATCCATTATTGTATAGTTTGGAACCTGAGATAACTCTTCAAAAGAAAATACAACCCTTAACACGGGTTTTTTATATTTGTAATAAACGACATCTTTCGATTTTTTGCCGTGGAAACTTATCCTAGCCTCTATAGACTCGTCTGCCATTTTTACAAGGCCTTTTTTGCAAAAAGAGCACTTGTTAACATTAAATATATCTATAACCAACCTTTTGGGATTGTCGAACAACATCTTGTTATATGTGAGCTTTTTTGACGAAACGTAATTAAGATTAAAAGTACCTTTTCGGAAATTAACCGCCTTAACATCCAAAGAATAAGCATTTATGCCGATTAACATAAAAACTATATAAACAAGACTGACTTTTAAAACGATTTTGTTCACGACAATCACCTACCTTTCACTTTTTATTCGTCTTCATCTTGACTATAGCATTTTTTATTCCTTTTTTTGTTTCAAAGGATAAAACTATGCCATTATTTATTATTTTAGAAACATATACGTCTTTTGCCAGCCTATAGTCTTTATAGACTACGACAGGTTCTCCCGAAGGACCGACTATTAAAGCGGCATCCATCTTAGGGTTATTTTTACTAATAACAACCATCTTTATAGATATCGAATGCACTACGGAATTGATTCTCTCTTCAATTTTTCTGTCTTCACTAATCTTATAGTTGTTCAAAACAACCTTTTCTTTCTCTTTGAGCTCTTTTAATTTTATAAGGTCCATAAACGGGTCTCTTTTTATAGTTAATTCAAATGCAAAAGAATTTAAATATCCTGACAAGTCCACCGTTACAGCAAATAAAAATATCATCAAAACAGAAACGAGCTTTTTCATAAAACTACCTTTTTTTGGAGCGGTTATTTTGTTTAAAATAATACGTTTCCGCACTGAATTTAACTCTTAACAATACCTTTTGGGAGTTTAAAATTTTAGGATTGGACAAAGAAAAGTTTTTAACCTTAAATAATCTTTTCATTTTAGAGACATCTTCAAATACGGCACCGCAATTCCTGTATGTAGCCACAATGGATATATCTATAGGTTTAATATAATATATTTTCTTGGCAACGGCTTTTTTCGGTTTAAAAGACATTAAGGCAACATCCTTGCTTTTTATGATATCGGTTAATTTTACCAATAGCGACGGGATTTCTTCTTTTAGAGGCAACTCTTTTTTGTAAACGGCAAATTCTTTTTGCGCTTTTTTATATTTAACACGTAGAATAGGAAGTTCTCTTTTAAACTTTGACAGCCTCTCTATGGAAGCATTTAATTTGTCAATTTTTGCGGATGTATCCATATAGTAGAAGTAGTACCACACACCGACAACGGCAATAATTAAAAGCAAAAGCAGTAAAGCTTTGGTGCCGTTTGACATTGAGCCGGATTCTTCTTTGGCATTCATACGTCAATCCTTTAAAAAGACCGCAATGTAAAATTTATAAACATCGCAGCCATGGTTAGAAGATAGTCTTACAAGTCCTCTGCTGTCGAAATTAACCTTTGAAACATCCTTTAAATTCCCCAAATTCGTCATATATTGAGCTACGGCTTCCGTTGTAAAACTCTTTCCTTCAATCTTTATTGTTTTGCCTTTTTTATCAACTTTAACGAGCCACAACCCGTTCGGCATAACATCCGCTATGTTTTTTAGGTTGCGGTATGCAATACCTCTTCCTTTTTCAAGATTTTTTATCGTGGTTGTCATCAGTTGAACCTGTTTAAGTTTGGCTTTGATAATCCTGACTTCTCTTTCAACGTTCCTTAAACTGTTTCTTTTTTGAGTCAAAATATCTACCTTGTTGTTCAAATGCAGCGTATATAAGGCTAATGCAACAACTTCAATCACCACTACTGCCATCAGTATCAAGGTTAATAAATTACCTTTATCACCTTTTTTAGTGTACGATTTTATCTTTGACTTTGTTTTGGTCGTTCCCAATAAATTAATTTCTATCATAACTCTCTAACCGCCAATCCAACGGCAACACTATAAAATGAGCTTAACGAGTTGCTCAAATCCTCATTCACATTTCCTTCAAAAGAAAATGCACCAAACGGATTAAACCTTACAATATTTTTGTTTGATAATTCCATAGGTATTCCCGGTTTAAGATAATCAAAAAGCACACCGAATACACCGGAAAATACAATATTATCTATATCCTCATAAGCATTTAAAACGTTATTTTCATAAAAGCTGATTGAATTTTGGAGCTGTGAATAAAGTCTTGTTATTTTGTCGTTTATAAAAGCTATTAGAGACTCTTTTTTTGCTTCGTCTTTGGATGTTTCAAGTATAAGACTGATTTCTCCCTCCGAAGCTCCGAATGTTCCTGCCGCATCCTTTATTAACGAATCAAAACCAAACTCCACATATCTGCTAAAAGTGGGCACCTCGTTTTTCAAAAATACGATTTTTGTGGAGTGATGACCAACATCAACAAGCATATTGTGTTTGCTTTTCATTTCGATTTCGTTTTTAAAAAATGCATTCGATAGTGCAAAAACATCAACATCAAGAACTTTTATATGAATTTTGGCTTTTTTTAAAGCCAAAACAAAAGATTCGACTATATCTTTTTTTGTTAAAACTATCAAAACCGTCATTTCGTTTTTTTCTTTATCTTTCTCCATAATTTGATAGCTTACGTTAACCTGTTCCATTCCAAACGGTGCATACTGTTCCGCCTCCCACATAACCGCCTGTTCAATCTCTTCATCAACTACAAGCGGCATTGAAACCGTTTTTGTAATAACATAAGAGCTGTTCAAAGCCAAAGCTGCATTTCTGTTTTTTATTTTATATTGAGAAAACAGTGAATTTAAAAATTCAGACATAACGTCTATGTCAATCTCTTCTTGACTAGAAATTAAATCGGGAGTTCTTTCTCTTACAACCCTTTTAACAATAGGAACACCTTTTTTATTATCAAGCTCGACAACCTTCGTATAATAGCTCCCTATATCCAATCCGACCAAATTCTTTTTAGCCACCAAACTCTCCCCATACTAAAAAACGTTGTTTTCTGATAATAAACTGCTTTTACACTGTTGTCAACAAAAATTTCATTAGCAAACAATATTCCAAACTCAATCAATTAAGTATACATTATTTGAATAATATTTGCAACCTTTCTGCATATTAGAGACTTTATAATATCTAATCCTCTATATTTTAAGTGTAACAATTATACAGATAAAAAAATTACCAAACGGATCGTTAGTTGAAATGGGTCAAGCTTATAAGAATCTCTGCCAAACCTATCAAAAAACCCAATATACCGCCGAATATATTTATATATTTAAACTGGTCTTTACTGATATTTAAAACAACATCCTCTATATCCGATATATCAAGCTTATCAAGTTTATCTTTTGCTATCTTAGCAATATCGAAATTGAAAATCATCTCGCTCTCTTTTCTTATAACATACAAAAGATTATTAACAGCCATAGAGGGAAGTTTTTCCACTATATCCGGTCGGATGGTGCTAATCACATCATAAAAGGTATATCTGCCTGCAATATCTTTCATCAACTCCGTCAGATGCAAAGCCAAAACATCGCTTTTTAAGCCGCTTACGGCACTATCAATAATTTTATCTTTAACGGACAGTCTCTCAAAAAGCTCACTAACCTTTAACCCAACGATCTTGGCAATATCGTCAAGATTGCCGAAGCCGGTTCTTTCTAAGGTATGTTCAGGCGTTTCATCCAAAAATTCCCGCTCAAAAGCATTATAGACACTCTCTGCAACTTTTCTTTTTGTTACATCGTCCGTCAATATTAAGCCAAGCTCTTTAACGATAACATCAATTACCTTCTCGTTATCTTCAATAAGGGGAGAAGCCATAGAAATAAACGAAGCTATTAAAATATTGGATTCATCGGCATATCTGTTCATAGCTTCTTTAATCTTAGCTTTAATGAGCTGCTTTATATCTTTGGAGTCCATACTTTTGGCAAGTCTCCCAAGGGCTTCATCGCTCAAAGAGTTTAACAACTCTTTTATCTTAGAAAGTTTATCCTTAGATATATACTCTCTTGTCTTTTTATTTTTATCCAGCAGCAAAAAAGCGTTGTAAACTATGTATTCCACATCTATCTTAACATCTTTTAAGTTATCTTTTATAATCCTTTCGAGGTTGTTATCAAGAAACAACTCTATCTGCTTTTCTATTTTTTCATAGTTCAAATCAATGTCGGATATTCTTTTTGAAAGCAGGCTTTCCACCAATTTTTCAGAAAAGTCATACAAAAATTCTCTGTTTTTCCTTTTATATATGTATTTGATTATATCTTTTTTGTTTATGACTTTATTGGATACCACATCCGCTATTTTTTCAACAAGCTCTTTTCTTTTTTTAGGAATCAACCCCGGGGTAAACGGCACTCTAAAACCAAAAACAAAATAAGCCCTCTTGGGTAAAAAAAGCATTTTTATTGCAACATAATTAGTAAAGTAACCTATGAAAGCCCCGATGAAGGGTAAACTGACAAGCTCTAAGTTCATTTGAAAATATTCTTGAATTTATCCAGAATCGAATTTTTATAGTTAAGCTCTTCTCCCGATTCTTTGGCAAACTCCTCAAGAAGCTCTTTTTGTTTTTTTGTAAGATTCTGCGGAATTTTGACATCAACTTCAACATATTGATTGCCTCTGACACCCGACAGCTCTACACCTTTATGTTTTATTGTAAATCTTGTACCGCTTTGAGTTCCCGGCGGTATATACAATTCGTGCTCACCCCAAATAGTAGGCACCTTGATTGTGGTTCCCAAAGCAGCTTGTGCCACGGATATCGGTATTTTCACATATATATCTCTGTCTTTTCTTTTAAAGAACTCATGTTCTTTTACATTAACATATATATATAAATCGCCGCTTGGTCCTCCGTTTAATCCTGGATTTCCATAGCCCGAAACCCTTATAACATTACCGCTGTCTATCCCTTGGGCTATATTTACTTTTATTTTTTCAACCTCATAAACATAGCCCGCTCCACCACACTCTTTGCATTTTTTCGTTATAATTTTTCCCAAGCCCGAACATTTCGGGCAGGTTCTTCTGACCGATAAAATACCCTGCGAATAGACAACCTCTCCGGTTCCCCTACAGTAAGAACAAACCTCGACTCCGCCTTTTTCCGCTCCCGTTCCTCCGCATCTTTTACAAACCTTTTTTCTTTTAATCTCTATCTTTTTTTGGCTGCCGAATATGGCTTCTTTGAAATCGATAGTAAGATTGATACTGATATCTTCACCTTTTTGCGGCCTGTTCCTCCTATCGGCAAAACCGTAATCGCCGAACAGGTCACCGAACATACTGGAAATATTCGAGAATATATCCTCAAACGAAGAAGCATAGCCGAAATCCGAGGAAAACCCGTTTTCATCAACCGTTCCGAATTGGTCGTATTGAGCCCTCTTTTTGGGGTCTGAAAGCACAGAATATGCCTCGTTTATCTGCTTAAATTTTTCTTCGGCTTCTTTATCGTTTTGATTCCTATCGGGATGATACTTTATGGCAAGCCTTCTGTAGGCTTTTTTCAACTCTTCATCATCGGCATCTTTGGATACGCCTAAAATCTCATAATAATCTTTCATACCTGCCCCTACATCAATTTTTTGCAAAACAAAGGGGGATTCACAAGAATCCCCCTACTCGCTTTTTGCTTACTTTCCGAGGCATTATACTACTTATTTATTTTCATTTCCATCTTCTTCAACCTCAGCCTCTACAACATCCTCTTCATCTTTTGTTCCCTCAGACTGAGCTGCGGATTCTCCTTGAGCACTTCCGCCTTCTGCTTGAGCCTTTTTATAGGCTTCTTCTGCCAATTTATGAGATTTTCTCGCCAACTCCTCCATTGCCTTTTCTATCTCTTCTTTCGAGTCGCCCTCAATGGCTTTCTTGGTCTTTTCTATAGCCTCTTCTATCTCTTTTTTCTCATCTTCGCTAATCTTATCGCCGAAATCTTTAAGGCTTTTTTGAGTTGCATAAACTAACGAGTCGGCTTTGTTTTTAACTTCAATCATCTCTTTCTTTCTCTTATCCTCTTCGGCGTGAGCTTCGGCATCCTTAACCATCTTTTCAATCTCCTCTTCCGTCAAGCCGGAGGATGCCGTTATTCTTATAGCCTGCTCTTTGCCGGTTGCCTTATCCTTGGCACTAACGTTTAAAATTCCGTTTGCGTCTATATCGAATGTTACCTCGATTTGAGGAACACCTCTCGGTGCAGGCGGAATACCGACAAGCTCGAATTTTCCGAGGGTTTTGTTATCCTTTGCCATCTCTCTTTCACCCTGCAGGACGTGTATGGTAACGGCGGTCTGGTTATCATCAGCCGTTGTAAATATCTGCGACTTTCTTGTAGGAATGGTTGTGTTTCTCGGTATGATTTTGGTTGTTACACCTCCGAGCGTCTCAATTCCCAAAGACAGAGGCGTAACATCAAGTAAGAGAACATCCTTGACATCACCTTTAAGCACGCCGCCCTGAATTGCAGCACCCAAAGCCACCGCTTCGTCAGGGTTAACGTCCTTTCTCGGTTCTTTTCCGAAGAACTCCTTAACCACCTCTCTTATTTTGGGCATCCTTGTCATACCGCCAACTAAGATAACGTGGTCTATATCAGAAGCAGACAGTCCTGCATCTTTCAAAGCCAGTTTACAAGGCTCAAGTGTTTTTTTCACTAAAGGCTCAACAAGCTGCTCGAATTTTGCCCTTGTAATTTTCATAACAAGGTGTTTGGGTCCTGACGCATCAGCCGTAATAAACGGCAGGTTAATCTCTGTCTCAAGCGCGCTTGAAAGCTCTATTTTTGCTTTTTCTGCCGCCTCTTTCAGCCTTTGAAGCGCCATCGGGTCGTTTCTCAAATCAACGCTGTTTTCCTTTTTGAACTCATCGGCGACATAGTTAATCAAAGCCCTGTCAAAATCGTCTCCGCCCAAGAAGGTATCTCCGTTTGTCGATTTAACCTCAAAGACGCCGTCGCCTATCTCAAGAATGGATATATCAAACGTACCACCACCCAAGTCATATACGGCAATTTTTCCCTCTTTTTCTCTGTCAAGACCGAATGCCAAAGCCGAAGCCGTCGGCTCGTTTATAATTCTCAACACGTTCAATCCTGCAATTTTTCCTGCATCCTTGGTTGCCTTTCTTTGAGAGTCGTCAAAATATGCCGGTACGGTTATTACGGCATCCGTAATTTTCTCTCCGAGATATGCCTCGGCATCCGCTTTGAGTTTTTGCAAGATTTTTGCAGATATTTCCTGAGGCGTATATTCTTTTGAGTCTATTTTAACCCTACAATCGTCGTTTGAGCCTCTGACAATTTCATAAGGCAATCTGCTTTTTGCCTGTTCTACCTCTTTTGTATCATATCTCCTACCTATCAACCTTTTGACGCTAAAAACCGTCCTTTTCGGATTTGTAACAGCCTGTCTTTTTGCAGACTGACCGACAAGAATCTCTCCTTTATCGGTAAAAGCCACCACACTCGGCGTGGTATTGGCACCTTCCGCATTTGGTATCACCTTGGGTTTTGAACCCTCGACAATCGCCATACAAGAATTTGTAGTTCCCAAATCAATTCCTAAAACCTTTCCCATATCTACTATTCCTCCTTTTTATTGTTTGTATTTTCATTATTCGCATTATTGCCTGAGCTGACTATGACCTTTGCAGGTCTTATGAGTTTGTTTTTATACATATATCCCTTTTGTAGTGTTTGCAAAACCGTATCTTTCGGCATATCATCCGAAGGCTGCATCATTAAGGCATCGTGCAAATCAGGATTAAATTGTTCTTTTTGAGGGTCTATCTCTTCAACTCCGTGTTTTCTCAGTAAATCCTTAAACGACTTCATAGTCAGTTCTATGCCCTCTATAATGGAATCCTTGTGCTCTTTGCTTATTAAAATTGCTTTCTCCATATTGTCAAGTATAACGAGAAACTCGTTAATCAAAGACCTTTTTGTTGCCTCTCTCACATCCTCTATCTCTTTTGCAACCCTCTTTTGATAGTTGTCAAAGTCGGCGTATAATCTAAGATATTTATCGTTTATCTCTTGCAGTTTTTCCTGTGTTTGCTTCAACTGTTTCTCCAAAGATTCGTTTTTCTCTTTCTTTTTATGCTTCTTTGTTTCTGCTTCTTTTACGCTTTTTGCCTCGGTTTTCTTTTTTTCTTCTTTCTTTTCCATACTCCCTCCAGATTAACCGTTAAGTATATCGTCTATCTTCTTTTTTGCAGATTCAACGATGTTGAGTATCTCCTTGTAATCCATATTCATAGGTCCCATTATGCCCACTACACCGATGCTTTTATCCCTATACTTATAAGCCGACGATACAAGCCCCATCTCTTGAAGCTCCTCCATCGGCAAATCGTTTCCTATTAAAATTGTTCTTTCGCTATCCATAAAATTCTTCAACAGTTCGTATATTTTTCTCTTTTCCTCAAGCAGACTCATAATTTTTTTCAACTTATCGAGGTTATCGGTAAATTCAAGATAGTTAAACACGTTCTTAACGCCTGAGATGAGAACCTTAGAGTTTTTTGTTTCATCGACAAGTCTTCTTATTATGCTTTCACACTCCTGACCGTGAGTTTCAATGTAATCCTTTAAATCTTCACTAATCTCTTCCAGACTGTAACCCTGATAACGTGATGTGATAAATTCAGAGAACTCTTTTAGCTCCTTTTTGCTTATGTTGTGTTCAAGTGTGGTCATCTTTGTATCAATTATATTGTTGTCCGAAACAACGACACACATAGCTTTGTCTTCAGAAATCTTGATAAATTCCAGATTTTTAATCTTGGTCTTTGAAAAATCCGGAAGCGTCAACAAAGACACAAGCCCAGAAAGAGACGATGCCACATTTAGAATTTTGCCCATCTTCTCATCAAGACTCGAAAACTTACCGTATATCGGAATATTTTCAAACTCCCTTTTCATATGAGGGCTAAAATTTTTCATAATCATATCAAGATAAAACTTGTAGCCTTTCTGAGTCGGAATTTTACCTCCCGATGTATGTGTATGTGTTAAATAACCCATCTCCTCCAAATCTATCATCGTATTTCTCATTGTAGCGGGTGAAAAATCCAATCCGTAGCGTTTGGTCAATATTCTTGAGCCTGCGGCTTGTTTATATTTGATATAGTTGTCAACTATCACACTCAAAACCAGCACCATTCTCTCGGACAGTTGCTCCATTTTAGCACTCACCCCCTTTGTCTGCTAACAAAATAGTCAATTTTTTATTTTTGTCAAGTCCAAATGGTTTTTTATGTTCGCAAAAATTAAATATAGAGCTTTTTCTTGCAACTATTGAGATAACCGGTGCGGCAAAGAAAAAAGGGATTTAAAAGTTCATTGAAAAAATTCTACGCACTGTCCAGACCTTCAAACGCAGCTCCGTATGCTCCCATAAGCTGCGGATGTTCAGGCAAAAGAGCCTTTGTGCCCATCTCCTCTTCTATCATAATCCTGATAGCCCTGTTCAAGACAACGCCCCCGGAAAGCATAAGCGGAGGCATAAAGCCTATGGCATAAACCATTGCAGCGATTCTTTTAACCAAAGAACGATGCAGCCCGCGAATAACATCCTCCAACTTCTCACCGTGAGCCAACCTCGATATTACCTCGCTTTCGGCAAACACGGCACAGGTGCTTGATATGGGCGTTTCTTTATCGGTTGATAAGGCTATTTCGCCCATCTTTTCCATTGGGATTTTCAATCTCCAAGCTGATGTTTCCAAAAACCTCCCTGTACCAGCCGCACACTTGTCGTTCATAATGAAATCAACTATGTGTCCGTTTTGGGCAATCACGACAACCTTGCTGTCCTGCCCTCCTATATCAAGAAGCGTTCCGCCTTTTTTAAAATATTCAAACACACCCCTTGCATGGCAGGTAATTTCCGTTACCCTTTTGGCTGCATTTTTTATAAGTTCGCTTCCGTAACCGGTTGCAACTATCGGGATATCCTTAAAGTGATACTCCTTTTTAATTTCATCCATCATTCTTTCAACCTGAATTTCTATCTTCGGGTCGGTCTGCTCCATACGGTAGAATGCAATTTTTCCAAAATCGTCTATGCCCACAATCTTAACAACCGTGGAGCCCGCATCTACGCCAATCGATTTTACGCCCATCAAACACCCAACATCTCTAAAAATGCGTTTAGTCTGTTTTTTACCTGTTCATCCGCATACGAGCGCGGGTCGCTGTGGTCGGCTTCAAGAAGAAGAGCCGGTTTGGAGGCTTGTGTTACCAATCTGTTTCTTTGGTCAACCTGCCCCATCGAGTAGGGCTTGCAAGACCTGTCTGAGTGGAGTATCGCACCGTCAAGTTTGTATTCGTCAATCATCCTTTCCATAACTTTGAGCTTATACTCTGCGCTTCTGTTTAATATCGGGTGGATATACGTTTTTGCCAAAGACTCAATCGGGTTGTTCACATCAATCATAGGCGCAAGCTCACCCCAAGCATTCGTATATGTAGATGCAACAACGCTAACGCCGCGTTCAGCTAAAAACTCAGACAAAAACCTAAGTTTATGCCATATGGGAAGGTTATCCCACAAAAGCCTTTTTTTCTCGTTTACAACCGCCCCTATGCCTTTTTCTATCCTTTCATCAATTTCAGCAAGCATATTTGCGTAAAAATCAACCGTCTCGGCGTCTCCTCTTTTTTCCACAACCAACGCCATATGTATAAACTGGTCGAAAACGGATATCGGAGCAGGTACGTTCTTGCCCCTTTCCATAATTTCGAGCCAGAGCGCAGCAGCCTCCTTGCTTAATTTAACAACATTTTTAAGCTTAGCAAAATCAAGGCTTTTTTTGGCAGCCCTTTCAGCCGTTTCAATGGAGTTTTCAAGTTGATTTTTCACGTATTCTACCTGGTGAGGCTCGGCGTTGTCGTATAAAAAAGGCGTATCGATAACTATCAAAGGCACATTGTAGTGCTTGGCAAGCACACGATACCAAAAAAGTACGGTTTGACAGATATTTGTACAGGCAAGCAGTATATCGGGCTTCGGCAGTTTTCCAACGGGTGTTTTGCCGCTTAGCATAGTCCCTATATCCGTTCTGGCGTAGGAACATATATCAACCGAATAACCCCTGTTTTCCGCTTCTGAGGATATATCAAGAGTCGCCCTTCTTGCACCGCAAAGTGCAGCGTGGTTTTCGGGATAAAGTATATAAAACCCCAAGGCTTTGAGTATTTCGACAGGTGCTCCCGATGTTACCCACGCAACCGGTTTAACCCCGTTAACATAACGACCCTCAAGGTAGTGTTTTGTAATAAGCTCCTTTGTTTTTACGCCTATCTTCAAAGGGCTTGCCAGTATATCGCTTCTCCAATTTTTAGGCTCTTTGAAGTTTTTATACGCCCTGTTTGCTTGCCATTTAACAATCCGTGAGCCAAACAGCTTAAATTTGATATGGTAGTTTAACGATTGAGCAACAGACATACTATCCTCTCTTCAGTGTCTCGATAAAAGCCCTGATTCTTGTTTTAACCTGCTGAGGCAGAGGCTCGTTTATGTCAACCTCAACCACAATAGAGCGAATGTTTGCACTTTTTAGACTGTCTTTTAAGATTGGATGGTAAAACTTCTCCGGTTCGCAAAACTTAACATTATAAAAGACAACCCCTTTTGAGGACGAGTTTCTTACAATATCCAATAAAAAATTCTCTCTGTCTTTGAAAGAACTGCCCTTCATAGCATCCGGCGGAGCGTTTAAAATTCTTTGAGCCATCCTCTCAAACGGGTCGTCAGACTCACCTAAAGGATAAATTCTTCTTCTTAAAGAAGCAAAATCGTCATCTATAACCACACCACCCGACTCCTCAACAAGGCTAAAAACATCCATTGGCTCGGGCAATACACCTGAAAATACAACACCGACAGAGCCGGACGGTTTGTATTTTTTTTGTATAAATTCATTAACAAGTTTTTCAAACTCAACAAGCGGCAGATACTCCCTTAAACGGATAAGCCTGTAAAATTCCGAAGAGCTTGTTTTGAATTTTCTGTGAACTTCATAGGCTTGAAGGGTCAGTTTATCCGCATCCTCTTCTTTTATTACGGCATCAAACAGGTCGTCTTTTGTAGGCTTAAACCCGGCAAATCCGGCAATATTTTCATAAAGTCGTTTAAGCTCTTCTTTTAAAAACTCAATATCTTCTCTTCGTTTTCCCCTTGGAATATATAAAGTAAAAACAGGTCTATCCTTTTTCACAAACCCTTTCAAGATGCTTCCCAATCCCTGAAGTGAATCGCAGCAGTGAGGAACAAGAATAATATCTGCAACATCCAAAGCACCCGAAAGGTAAAAAGAGAGCCCGCTTTGAACAACGGAGCAGATGTAGCTTTGAAGATGTGCCATAGCAGGACTCGTATCGACTTTTGGAGGTCCCCAAACCTCAATGGGGTGAATACCGAAAGCCCTGAAAAGTTCACGAGGGTAGTGTATGGGAAATACCGCGGCAACGCCTTTTTTGTCTTTTCTGACCTTCTCTACAACCTCAAGCCTCGTAGGAACACTCATTTCAGGTTTCCAGCCTTTTTTATCTCCTCTTGTCTCAATACGCGCCTCAATATCTTTCCTATGGCGCTTTTTGGTAAAGAGTCTCTAAATTCAATCTCAGAGGGAACCTTATACGGTGCAAGGTGTTTTCTAAAATACTCCTTAAATTCATCCTCCGCGGCACTTTCATTGTCCTTTAAAACAACAAATACCTTTATCTTTTCGCCTTTATACTCATCGGGTATTCCTACGGCTATCCCCTCTTTGACCTTCGGGTGTTTATACAAAACCTCGTCTATTTCACGAGGAAAAACATTAAAACCGCCGACAATTATCAAATCCTTTTTCCTGTCTGTTATGTAAAAATAGCCCTCATCGTCCATATAACCTATATCGCCCGTATAAAGCCACCCGTCTCTTACAGCCTCGCTCGTCTCTTTGGGCTTGTTGTAATATTCCATCATCAAGGTAGGCGTTTTTAAAACTATCTCCCCCTGCTCGTTAGCTTTAAGCTCTGTTTTTGAGTCTATATGTGAAACAATCTTTACATCAACATCAGGAAACGGCAATCCTATCGAGCCTACCTTATGTTTACCCATATACGGATTCGCCATAATAGCCGTAACGCTTTCGGTTAAACCGTATCCCTCTATTACACGACATCCGGCTTTGGACTCGAACTTCTCCTTTGCTGCCTTTGTAAGCGGAGCAGCCCCGACCCAAACGGCTTTCAGGCTTGTAAAATCGTAAGAGGATATATTAGGCAGGTTGTATAAAGCTGTTAATATTGTCGGAACAACCGCCGTCAAAGTAGGTTTGTATTTTTCTATCGCCTTAGCCATCTCTTTGGCTTTGAATCGCGGAAGAAGAACAATGCTCATACCGTTAAGCACCGCCGAGTTCATACAGACATTCATTCCGTAGCCGTGAAACAAAGGCAGAACGGCAAGAATTCTCTCCTTATCGTTTAAGTGCCCCCACTTAGATATCTGAAAGGCATTTGTAACGACAGCCTTGTGAGAGAGAACTATTCCTTTGGCAACACCCGTTGTGCCGCCGGAATATATAATGACAGCAGGTAAGTTTGCATCAACCTTCAAATTCAGAGGTTTAATGCGGGATTTTAGGATTTTACCAACGCTTAAAAGCATATCCGATTTAAACTCAACGCCTGAAAGAGCCTTTTTTTCCTTAAATCTCATAACCATATTCAAAGGAAAAGCCATAAAGTCGGAAAGGTGCGCTATTATAACGAATTTGAGTTTAAGTTTTTTAGAAAGGCTTGCAATCTTTTTTGCAAACATAGGAATGCCGATAATGCCAATCGCATTTGAATCTTTCAGTTGATATTCAAGCTCTTCTTCGGTATAGAGCGGATTTAGAGGTACAACCGTGGCTTTGGTTTTCAAAACCCCGTAGTAGGCTATCAAAAATCCCGGAAAATTGGGCAGAAGCAGAGCCACCTTATCTTGCTGCAAAACACCCGTTTCAATCAGCGCGGCGGCTAATTTATCGGATGCTTCTTTGATTTGAGCATATGTTAGCCTTTTACCGTAAAACAAAGTAAGTGTTTTCTCTCTATTTACATGAGCGCTATCATCGAGTATGTCGGGTATTGATTTTTTCGGATACTCATATGAGGTTTTAACCTCTTTATCGTAGTGTTCATACCAGGGTTTCATATTTTTTCTCCAATTACACCTTCTTTTTACAAAAAGATTATAGCTTTTTTAGATACAATTGTGAAGTAATATTTTTATGGATGGATATGCAGTAAATTTTAGTTAAATTTTTAAAGGTTAACATAGAATCATAATCTTTAGATAATTTTTTCCTTGTTAACCCGCTATGCAAAAAATTATATTTTGACAAAGCAGGGATTATGATTTAGTATTGCTTAATTTTGTAAGGGAGGTGTTTTATGAATGCTACTGTCTTAGTCATCATAGGTCTTATCATATATCTTGTATTCTATAAGGCTTACGGTGGCTTCCTCAAAAATTCCATTGTGGGGAAATCCGACAAAGAGGTTCCTTCAAAGAGACTGTTTGACAACGTTGACTATGTCCCCGCAAACAAATACGTGCTTTTCGGTCACCATTTTGCATCAATCGCCGGCGCTGCACCTATTATAGGTCCTGCCATAGCGCTTGCTTGGGGTTGGTTGCCTGCCATTTTATGGGTATGGTTCGGTAACGTATTTATAGGAGCGGTTCACGACTATCTTTCCTTGATGAGCTCTGTCAGATACGACGGATACTCCGTTCAATGGGTTGCAGGTAAGGTTATCAAAAAAAGAACTTCCTATATTTTTGCCTGGTTTATTCTGTTTGTTTTAATACTTGTTGTTGCAGCCTTCGGCGCTGTTTTGGGCGGTATATTTGTTAAAAAGCCTGCTGTCCCGACTGCATATTTCCTACAGATTGCCTTTGCTTTCATACTCGGTTTTGTAATGTACAAAATGAAAGCAAAGTTCAGCATTTCAACCGTACTGGCAATAATATTCTTGGTAACATCCATAGGGGTTGCCGTTTACTATCCGTTCCACGCATCATATAAGGTTTGGATGATTGTATTTTTGGCTTATATAATTATAGCTGCTGCAATTCCTGTAAATATTCTTTTGCAGCCGAGAGATTATATGAACGCATGGCTTTTGGTATTCGGTCTTGCAATCGGTGGAATAGCGGTTATATTCGCCTTTAAACCTATGGCAATTCCTGCAACGACTATGTTTGCTCCGCCGATTATCGGAGGACAGCACACACCGTTTTGGCCTGCAATTCCGCTCATCATAGCATGCGGTTCTTTGAGTGGATTCCATGCACTTGTTGCAAGCGGAACAACTTCAAAGCAGCTTTCGGATGAGGTTGAAGGACTGTTTATAGGCTACGGTTCTATGTTGACGGAAGGATTTTTGTCAACACTTGTTATCCTGTCAATAGGAATAGCCGGAATGGGTTTGGTCGGCACTGCAAAAGAGCAGACATTAGCTGCAAATGCCGTTGCCTTCGGAAACCACTACATACCTATAATGAAATCATCAGGCGGACCTGTAGGTCTGTTTGCAAAATCGTATGCTACGGTTGTTAACAGCGTTTTGGGAATTCCAACCAAATTTATGGTTGTACTCGCCGCTATGTGGGTTGCATCTTTTGCCATGACAACGCTGGATACGACAAACAGACTTGCAAGATACACGTTTGCCGAAATCTTCGAACCGATAAAAGAGACATCCAAAGGTGCCTACGATTTCTTTACAAATAAATGGATTGCATCTTTCATACCTGCGGCAATTGGTATAGCTCTTGCCTGGACAGGTGAGTGGAAGGTTATATGGCCTGCTTTCGGTGCCGCTAACCAGATGCTTGCCTCAATTGCCCTAATGACGGCTTCTGCATGGGTTATGAGAGTTCAGAAAAAACCATCCTGGCCTGTATTGATACCGGCTCTGTTCTTATGGATTACCGTTTCGATTGCTATGATATGGTATTTAATTAAGGTAATACCTGTATTTATGGCAAAAAGCCCGGTTCAAGCATACGTATTGGGCGCAATGATGATTATAATGCTCATACTGAACTTAATACTTGTTTACGATTTTGCCACACCTGATAAGAACCAGGAGTTTGCAAAAGATAATGCTTGAAAAATTTCTTGAAAATTTTTCGGCTTTTATTGAAGGCTTTAAAGACCAGAGCACATCAACCATTGAGCTTCAGCTTCACGAAATGGAGAATGCCTTTGCTTTGGTGTGCTTTGGTTCTTTGATGGGTATGCCGTCCCCGCCAAGCTATCTGGGGATGGCTCTTTTACCCTATCTTGAACACGAAATCAAGGTTATGATATTCAAGTCGGAGAGACTTGATGACAGATTAGCCGAATTTTTTGATTTGAGTGATATATGAAAAATATTATATTTTTTTTGGGAAAAGGAGGGGTTGGAAAAACGACCTCTTCGGTCAGCCTTGCATACTATCTCGCTGAAAAAGACAAAAGCGTCTATCTTGCATCGGTTGACCCGGCTCACAATATATGCGACATAGTCTCAGACAAGCCGTTTACGGGCTGCAAAAATATATACAAAAAATTATATGCCGAAGAGATTGATGTTGAGGGTTACTTAAAAGAATTTACTCACCAAACAACAAAACGAATGAAAGAAACATACAAATACCTACAAATAATCAATCTCGACAAAATGCTTGATGTTATGAAATATTCGCCGGGGATGGAAGAGTATGCCATAATGTATGCTTTAAAAGAAAAAATAGAAAATAATCAAGATAAAGATTATATAGTGATAGACACACCGCCAACAGGGCTTATGCTGAAGATTTTTGCACTGCCGTTTACTTCAAAGATGTGGATAGAAAAACTGATTTTATGGCGCAGAAAAATAATAGATGCAAGAAGCGCCATAGCCAATATCAATCCCAAAGCCATAGACGAAGAACTTGCATTGGAAGAAGAAGACGACAAGGTTTTAAAAGAGTTAGGCATTCAATCAAAAACGATAAGTTTTATGGTTAATATGCTTCAGGATACCAAAAAAACAAAAACCGCCATTGTGCTGAATCAGGATTTATTGTCCCTCAATGAAAGCAAAAGGATAAAAGATGGATTGCAGTTTATGGGTATTCCCTTAAACGCCGTAATCTTAAATAAAAAGGGAATGCTCGCAGAAAGTGCTGATATTGCCGGATATTTTAATGATTTGCCTATATATGAAGTTCCTTTTTTTAGAAACGGTCTGCTTAAAAAAGAGGATATGATAAAAGCGTGCAAATCTTGGGTGAGTGGACTGATAGATGAATAAATATATAACGCTGTTTATCGGCGTAAGCGTCGTTATAAGCCTCGTTTATATAGCCGGCTACAAAAAAAACATAAAAATAATGAAGAAGATGGCAGAAACGCTTGAGGAAACCTTTCAACCCAAAGATAAACTATATACATATTTGGGCGGCGTTTTGGGATTTATTGCTGAATACCAGGTTGACGGATTTGAGAAGATATCCGTGACTTTGAGACTTATCCCAAGACAGAGCGCTCTATACCTGCCTTTTATGTTCGTTACAAGCGGAAAAGACAGCCTGCAGATAATGTTTTATACAAAAAAACCTGTTGTCAGCGAATTTCACTTGATAAAAGAGAGCTTTTTAAAGATGACAAAACCAAAAATTTACAACCGCACAAAATTAAAGAGCGAAAAAATAGAGATAGAGGGTACAAAATACGAGATGCTGACGGAAAATTCAAAGTATAAAAAATTCATAGAATTCATACCTATATTTAACAAAAGGCAGTTCAACCATCTTGCTATGACAAAAGAAAAAAGCATTGTCTATATTAATTTGCTTTTTTACAAAACAGATTACGAAGAGCTTAAAAATTCCTTAAAAAAAGCCGCAAACTTTATAAAAAGCGCCGTATAGCACACTAAGTGGAGTATATGCTGTCTGCAAACTCTATTGACTTAAAATAGTAGTCGTTCACCTGTTCTATATTCAACGAGGTGTTTTTAACAATTTCATACGCCCTGTCGAAATCACCGAATTCAAACATCTTTATGAAATCCAGAAGCTTTTTATATTTATTTTCCTTGCCTGTTAGAGCAGCCTTCAGCTCTTCACTTAAATAGTCAAACTCTTTTAAGACAACCTCCATAGGCAAATTGAGTATTGAATCCATCAACGAAAACATACCGAGAAGATAGGCATTGTCTTCGTCAAGCGAGAAATATGGAGCCAAAAATGATGCCAACTTTGCCCTTACCGATGAGAGTATGATTAGCTCTTCGGGTTTTTCTTCGGACAGTTTTGAGACGTACATAATATTCAGCCACTCTTTCACTCTCCTTAAACCCAATATGCCGACAGCAGCCTTAATCGTATTTATCTTGTGTTTCAGTCCAAAAAACGGCGAGTTTACAAAAGCTAATATTTTAGTATGCAGATATATATCCCCGCTTATAATTTTTATAAGCTCCTCAGGCTCGCTTTCAGGATTGTTTACTATTGCCATAGCTTTTAAAATACTCATTTGATACGGTGCTATATCCGTTTTTGCTTCAATAACGGGCTTTTGAAAGAAATATCCCTGAAAATAGTTAAATCCCAAATCGAGGGCAAATTTAAACGTATCTTCATCCTCAACCTTCTCGGCAAGCAATTTCAAATCGTACTTCTTGTATATTTCAACCTGTTTTTTAATCTCTTCCCTGCTTAATTCAAGAAAATCTATTTTTATTATGTCTGCAAGTGCAACCAGTTTTTCGAGATGCTCCATAAAGACAAAGTCATCCAAAGCAATCGTGTAGCCCTGTTTTTTTGCATCTTCAACCGCCTCTACAACTTCCTCTTCAGCCATAACATCCTCAAGTATCTCCACCACAATTTTATCTTTCGGAAGAGCTTCATAAAGCCTTTGAACTATCAAATCCCTTGTAAAATTTATAAACACCCTTCCGTTTTTAGCTATTCTATCTATGCCGAGATTTAAAAACGTATTAATTATAACTCTGTTTGTAACAGTGTTTCCGTCAAGAGCCGAAAAAGAGGTATTGTTTTTTACGTTTTCTCTATAAAGCAACTCATATCCGAAAGTATGGGAGTTTCTATCCAGTATAGCCTGTCTTCCAACAAGAAATTCCATAACCACCTCCCGATGTAAATATATCTGTTAAATTATATATCTAAATTTAAATAATGCAACAAATTCATTAATTATTATATAGTTTTATAACTGAAGTAAACTTCAATCTTAAAAAGTTAACTGCCGTAATTAAATTAAAAAAATCTGTTGCAAGACATTTTGTTGTATGGTATTGATTGTAGCAGATTAAACGGAGGCTTGAAGATGAAAAAAACTTTTACCCTGCTTCTTTTGATATTCTTATGCTCATTTTTTATTACAAATACTTCTTTTGCGACAAAACAGTCCAAATATATGTTGACCGTTAAACTTTTTAGTGCCGTTAAATCGGACAATCTGAGTTTGGTTAAAAGACTGATTAAAGAAGGAGCCTATGTTAACGCCAAAGATGCGGCAGGAAGAAGCCCTCTAAATTGGGCGGCATACAACTCTGACACAAAAATGGTTAAGTACTTGATAGAAAACGGAGCGGATGTTAACAGTAAAAACAACTTCGGAGCCTCCGCACTGCACATATCGGCTCTTATGGGCGATAAAAAAACGGCAAAGCTGCTTATTGAAAAGGGAGCAAAAATAGATGCGGCAGCAATAAACGGCTGGACTCCGCTTCACGTTGCTGCCGGCAACGGGCACACCGAAACAGCAAAGCTGCTTATTGAAAATGGAGCTAATGTCGAGGCAAAGGATAAAATAGGCAATACACCGCTTCACGATGCCGCTAGAAACGGCAGTGTTGATACGGCAAAACTGCTCATTGACAACAAAGCCGACGTAAATGCCACAAACAATGCCGGTGATACACCACTCCATATTGCAGCCTACAACGGAAAAAGAGATATGATTAAATTTCTGATAAAAAACGGTGCAAAGGTAAATGCAAAATCAAAAATGGGCTGGACTCCGCTGCATTGGGCGGCGGCAAACGGATATATTGAAAGCGCAAAAGTATTGGTAAAAAACGGCGCAGATATAGATGTAAAAAACAGCAACGGTTCAACCCCGCTCAACAATGCAACACTAAGCGGGCATACAAAAATAGCAAAGTTTCTTATAGAGCACGGAGCCAACGTAAATACAAGAACAAACAGAGGCTGGACTCCGCTGCATTGGGCGGCGGCGGAAGGCTATGTAGAAATAGCAAAACTACTTATAAAGCATGGGGCAGACGTAAATGCAAGAAATAACCGCGGGTTAACGCCTCTTGATATTGCCATTCAAAACAAACGCAGAGCTGTGATAAAGTTGTTGGAAAAATATAAAGCAAAAAAATAGTTGAGCGATTAAAAAAGATACACTCAATTTTTCAACTTATTTGACAAAAGAAAGGCGCTTAAAACGTAGTTGTAGCTTGCATGGTAGCGCATCAACACCAAACAGTTGTGAAAACAAGCCCACTGCTCGTAGCCGTTTTTTGTTTTCAGCGTGGCTATTTTTACCTTTTCGTTTTTTATATCTGTTTTTTGCATAAGACAATCTCTTATCCCGTTAATGTCAATTGACTTTTCGTCTATTTTACAGTCGTTTTTAATCTTAATCGCTACAGGCTCACCCTTTTTCCATCCGTGCTTCACTAAAAAATTTGCCACACTGGCAAGAACATCTCCGATATTGTGCTCCAAATCCACCTTTTTATCTTTATTGAAATCGATTCCGTAGTGCAGTATGTTGTACGGCATAAATTGCGGAATACCTATGGAGCCTGCATAAGAACCCTTTACGTTAAAAGGGTTTATGTTATTCATTTTTGCATATATTAAAAAATACTTCAGTTCGCTTAAAAAGTAACTGCTTCTTGGTGAAATAACGCTTAACGTATATAGGCTGTTTGCAACGGAGAATTTCGGCTTATACCGACCGTAAAACGTTTCCATTCCTATTATAGCCGTTATTATGTAGCGATTTACGGCAAATTCCTTCTCTATTTTATCAAACATATTTTTATGCTCTTTTAAAAATGTTTTTCCGACTTTTATGTGGTTTCGATTTATAAATATATTTTTATATTCATACCAGGGAGCTTTGTCTTTTGAATTCTTCACAAGCGTTGTGATTTGCTTCTTGTTCAGCTTTACTTTGGAAAGAAAATTCTCAACATACGTTTTATTAAGCTCACTATCGGCGGTTAAATATTTAAATATGTAATTTTTATCAAAAGCATTGGCTTCAATTGGAATTAATACTAAAAAAACAAACAACAAAAATCTATACATTGGATTAATTATAAACAAACCCTCTCGATATTACAACAATTTGACACTCATAACTTTGATGATATACTTTAAAATTAAGAAAACAAAAGAAAGGAACAAAAGAATGAAAGAAGACAGAGTTGCTGTGTATAAGTTTTTAAGCATAGGGTTTGCCTATCCTCAAGAGGGTTTTGGAGAGATACTAAAAAAGAGCGTTCAGCTTGTATCGGAACACTACACACGCTTAAATAAAAACGGATACAGGCTCTCCGGCATAAAAAAACTAAAATCAGGGCTTAAAGAGCTCTCAAAATTAAAAACAGACAACTGGCAGGAGATATACACCTCTCTTTTTGTATCCAATTTCCCCAAAACACCGCTTCATCCGTATGAATCTTTTTATAAAGAAGGCTTGCTGGTAAGCGAAAGCAGCGATGAGATATCCGAAATATACAAAGATTGCGGTGTGGAGATATTTGACGATAAGGAGTTCCCGGATTTGATAAACTTGGAGCTTGAGTTTGCCTCATTTATTGTCGAAAATCAGGAAGGATGTTTGCCCGTTTACAACGAATTTTTTAACAACCACCTCTTTAGCTGGATTTTTGACTTTTTCAAAGACGTTGAAGGATATGAAAAAACACCTCTTTTTTATTCGGGTCTTGCTAAAATAGGAAATCTTTTTTTACAAAAAGAAAAAAAGGTTATAGCGAGGTTGACAGATGAACGATAGAGGCTATATACAGGTCTATACCGGAAACGGCAAAGGCAAAACCACCGCCGCGATAGGGCTTGCCGTACGAGCCGTAGGTGCAGGACTAAGGGTTCTGTTTGCCCAGTTTGTCAAAGGTCAATACTACAGTGAACACAAGACATTGAGCAAATTGGACAACCTTACCATTAAACAGTTCGGACGAGAAGGGTTTATACACTCCGAACCGGCTAAAGAAGATATAGAGGCGGCACGCATAGGCTACAATTTTATCTTGGATGTTTTTAAAAAAGAGGAATACGATGTCGTGATTCTCGATGAAGCCAATATAGCCGTATTCTTTAAACTATTTTCTGAAGATGAACTCTTGAATTTGATGGAGAAAAAACCGAAAAACACCGAGCTTATCATAACCGGAAGGTATGCGCCCGAAAAGGTTATGGAAAAAGCCGACCTTGTAACCGAGATGAAAGAGATTAAACACTACTACCAGAAAAACGTTTTGGCAAGGACGGGCATAGAAAAGTAGCCCTATGAAACTCATCCCTGCAAGGCTCAGTGTCGTGCAACCCTCCAAAAAGAGGGAGTTTGACATATATATCGTAAATGAGACAAACCCGGTATTGCTTTTATCAAAAGACGCACCTTTGGAAAAAAACAGCCAAATATTCAAAAACAACTCAAACAGATTGGTTTATATACCATCAAAACAACTAAACTCTTACAAACACCTCGTTGCGGATACACTTGACGAAATAATGGAAGATAAAGAGTTATCCAAATCAAGCAAAATGTATGCAGTCTATATTTCACTCACAAGCCGTCTTGAGATGCTTATGAACGAGGGCAATATTGCCGCAACAAACGGTATTTTCAAAGGCATATCACACCTTATAGCAAACACCTTAAACGATACATCGTCTATCTCCGTATTTCTCTCTTTCATAAAAAACGATATAGGCAATATTTCAACTCATATGTTCAATGTAGGGACATATGCAACTATGCTGACCAAAATGCTCTATCCTGACATAAGCAATATTCAACTCGAAAAACTTGCCAAGGGATATTTTCTGCACGATGTAGGAATGCTAAAAATAGATAAAAAAATTGTCAACAAGAAGGAAAAATATACCGACAATGAGTATGAAGAAATCAAAAAACATCCGCTGCTCGGAGTGGAAATTGTAAAAAACGAGCTTAAAATTAACGACCCGAACATAATAAAAATAGTTCTGCAGCACCACGAAAGAAAAGACGGAAGCGGATATCCCAACGGCATAACCGATATAAACAGGTTTGCTAAAATTTGTGCTATGTGTGACATATTCGACGCAATAACCTCAAAACGAGAATACAAAGAGGATACACCGAAAACAACGTTTGAGGCTTTGAAAGAAAATAAAGAATTTTTCGTGCAGGAGTTCGGCAAAGACCACTACGAAGCATTTGTAAAGTGCTTCAAGGTCTGATAGTTCCTTGTCTTTGCTGTCAAAAACAATTATATTTATATCGGTATGAAAAGTTCTAATGAGATTTTGGAATACGATAAACTGAAAGAAATAGTAGGCAAACACATACAAACCAAATACGGACAAAAGACGTTGAAAGAACTAAAGCCCGTTTTTGATATTAAAAAAGCAGAAAACGATTTTAAAAGGCTCAACGAGTTTTTCGGTTTTTTTTATAAATACGGAAGCGTTGTTCTTGACGATATATACATATCAGACATTATAAAAGAGGCTTTTAGCGGCATTCTGACTGCAAAGGAGTTGCTTCAAATCGGAAATTTTTTGAGCCTGATAAAAGAAACGAGCAGCTTTTTTGAAGAGCACGAGTCCGATTTATGCAAAAAATACATAGCATTTGACATACCCTTTGAACTGTTTGAAGAGATAAACAAAGCTATAGACGAACACGCTTTGATTAAGGACAGCGCCACATCATACCTGTACGAATTGAGAACTCAAATAAAACAGTCCAAAGAAGAGATAGTGCGCAGCTTAAAAAACATAATGCACTCCCGCGTCAGAGAGATTATTGCCGATACGGCAATTTTTATGAAACGCTCACGTTACACGATATTGGTAAAACCTAATTTCAAAGAGTATCTAAACGGAAGAATCATAGATATGGCAAAATCGGGAGGATTTTTTGTAGAACCGGACACAATATACGAGGCAAACAACAAATTAGAAGATATAATACTTAAAGAAGAGGCTGAAAAAAGAAGAATCCTAAAGAAATTAACGGATTTGGTAAGGAAAAACTCAACCCGCCTGATGTATAACGAAAAAAGACTTGGCAAGCTCGACCTTGAAGCGGCAAAATTTGAATATGCAAAAGAGCTGGAACAGCCTGAAATTGTATTTTCAGACAAACCGATTCTTGTTGCAAAGGGTGCAAAACACCCTATACTTGCACACATAAAAAAAGATGTAAAAAGCGTCGATATAGACCTAAAAAGTGACAGCAAACTAATCATAACAGGTCCCAACACAGGCGGTAAAACGGTGTTTTTAAAGACGGCGGGGCTGATTGTTTTAAGCATATTTTCCAATATACCACCGATAGCTTTAAATATTGAGATAGGTAATTTTGACGCTGTTTTTGCCGTTATAGGAGATGAGCAGAATATAATGGAGTCACTAAGCGGATTTTCCGCAAAAATGATTGCCTTTAAAAACGTGTATGAAAATTTGAGCAAAAATTCCCTTGTTTTGCTGGACGAAATAGGCGGTGGTACATCACCGGACGAAGGAGAAGCCGTGGCATTTTCAATTATAGAAAACTTAAACGGCAAATGTACATACATAGCCACAACTCACTACAAAAGACTTGCTCACATCTTATCGTCTAAGGGATACCCTGTTGCCGCATTTGAATTTGACGAGGACAACCTTAAACCGACCTATAAACTAAGCTACTACAAAATAGGCAAAAGTTACGCAATAAAAATACTGAAAACCCTGGGTTTGGATGAACGGATAACACAAAAAGCGGTTGAATTCCACAAAAACAACGAAACAAATTTTTCAAAACTGGAAAAAGAGCTTGAAAATAAACTCTCCCAATTGGACGAAGAAAAACGTAAGACAAAAAATTTAAAGACAAGATACGAACGGTTGCTTGAAGAGATAAAAAAAGAAAAAGAGAGCTATCTCGATAAATTGACAAAGGATGCACAAGAAAAAAATGCTCTCTACGAAGAACTTATAAACAGATTAAAAAGTGAAATAAACACCCTTTTAAAAGAAAAAAATGTCTCACAGGCGCACAAATCGTTAAATATGATAAACAAACAGGCAAAAAACCTCTTTGATTTTGAAAAAAAATCGAAAAAAAAAGAGAGTTTTAGTGTGGGAGAGACGGTAAAGTTCAGGGAAATGAGCGGAAGAATAACCGATATAAAAGGCGACAAAGCCATTGTGGAGATAGACGGAAAAGCTTTTAAAACAGATATATCTATGTTAAGCAAAGAGGAGAAAAAGAGTAAAAAAACACCTACACTAATCAAAGCTCCGTCAAAATTTTCCAGCTTGGAAATCAACCTGATAGGAAAAAGAAGGGATGACGCCCAATTGGAGCTTATGAAATTTATTGACGGTGCGATAACAGGTTCCGTTAAAACCGTTAGAATAGTTCACGGAATAGGCAGCGGTATTTTAAAATCTATGGTTGAAGAAACGCTTAAAAACCACCCTTATATAAAATCATTTCATCCGGCGCATCCCAACGAAGGCGGCGACGGAGCCACGATAGCGGAGTTTAAATGAGCGGAGTTGTTGACGAATTAAAAGAAAAGATAGATATTGTCGAGCTTATCTCTCAATACGTTCAACTGAAAAAGAGGGGCTCCAACTACTTCGGTTTATGCCCTTTTCATTCTGAAAAGACACCCTCTTTTTCAGTCAATCCGAAGGGTCAGTTTTTTCACTGTTTCGGCTGCGGAGAAAGCGGGGATGCAATAACCTTTTTTATGAAAATTGAAAATCTTGATTTTAACGATGCAATTAAGGAGCTTGCCGAAAAATACAACGTAAACTTACATTTTTCAAAAAAAGAGACAAACAACCCGATAGTGGATATTCATAAAATAGCTCAAAGCTACTTCTATGAAAAACTTACCAAAAACGAAAACGCAGTGAAATATCTGAAGCAGAGAAAAATAACGAGCGAAATCATAGACTCGTTTTTAATAGGCTTTGCACCTCAAAGCGGTGAACTGTATTCAATTTTAAAGAAAAACTTCAATGATGAAGATATCATTAGAAGCGGTATTTTTATAAAAACGGCAAAGGGGATGTATAATCGATTTTCAAACAGGATTATTTTTCCGATAAAAAACGAAAAAGGCTTAACCGTGGCTTTTGGCGGGAGGATTTTTAACAAATCGAAAGAGGGTGCAAAATATATCAACTCACCCGAAACCGCTGTTTTTTCCAAACAAAAGATTCTCTACGGGCTCTTTGAAGCAAAGGATGCGATTAGAAACAAAAACAGGGTTATTATAACGGAAGGATATCTGGATTGTATCAGACTCCACGCAAGCGGTATAAAAAATGCAGTTGCCACACTTGGCACCGCATTGTCAACATATCATCTCAATACCATCAAAAGGTATGCCGAAAATATCTACTTCAACTACGATGCTGACGAAGCCGGTTTCAGGGCTATGGCAAGAAGCGCAAAGACGGTACTTTCAAGCACTCTTTTTTCCTATGTCATATCTCTTGATGCAAGGGAAGACCCTGATAGTTTTATACTTAAATACGGCAAAGATGCTTATCTTAAAAAAATAGAAGAAGCACAGGACTATTTCGACTATCTTATGGAGTATATGAAAAAGAAATACGATATAGAAAAACCGCAAAACAAACTGAAAGCCATAGATGAGATAAAACCGGTACTTATGGGAATAAGGGATGCCACTATGCGCTTATCCTATATCTCAAAGGCTGCAAAGGTTTTTGAAATTTCTCAGGACGTATTCACAAGACAAGAAAATACAAGGGAGTTTTTCTTAAAAAACATTAATAAGGAAGAGGCTTTGTTGAGTTTGCTTTTAAAAGATATAGAGTTTGTCTCCTGGATTGAAGAATTCGAAAAGTTTGCCGACAATCTCCATTCACCCTACAAAGAACTGTATAAAAAAATAGTGGAGTTCTATCTAACGGGAGAAAAGTTCAGCTTACAGTCTTTTGAAGAAACCATAGATAACGAGGAACTGAAAAAGCTTATTTACAGGCTTTTTTCAATCGAATATACCGACATAGACAGCAGGCACGAAGCAAGAAAGATATTTCTGGGGCTTCTTTCCAAATTTGAAACCGAACAAATAAAGTTAAGACTAAAAGAGTTGGAGAAAAGTCTCGGCACAAATCCGTCGGAGGAGCTGTTAAAAGAGTATAACGAACTGTTTAAAAAACTGAAGGAGACCCTAAATTGATTGACGGAATTGTTCAATTTCTCTTAAATGCAATCGGATACGGAGGATATACCGGCATTTTTTTGCTGATGTTCTTGGAGAGCTCGTTTTTTCCTTTTCCGAGCGAGGTAGTTGTGCCGCCTGCAGCATATCTTGCCGCAAAAGGCAATATGGATTTAGCTTTGGTTGTTGTATTTGCAACATCAGGCAGTCTTTTCGGCGGTCTTTTTAATTACTACATATCGTATAAACTGGGTTATCCGTTTCTTGAAAAATACGGAAAGTATGTAGGATTAAGCAAAAAATCGCTCGACAAGGTCTGTCTGTTTTTCCAAAATCACGGAGAAATCAGCACATTTATAGGCAGGCTTCTTCCGGGTATAAGGCAGTACATATCTCTTCCCGCAGGTATGGCAAAAATGAATATTGTAACATTTTGTATCTTTACGGTTTTGGGAGCTGGTATATGGGTTGGAATCCTCGCATTTATAGGGTATTCCGTAGGAAACCATCCGCAGCTTGTTAGGGAGATGCTGCATAAAAGTTATGTTTATATAATTATTTTTTCTGCTATAATAACCATCGTATATGTATATTGGAGAAGGAGGTCGAATGATAGGGGAATTTAGGCGTATAGGCGATATGATGTTTTTGAGCGGGCTTGTTGACGCATCAAGCGGAAATATGAGCTGCCGCACACAAGACGGCGTGTGGATAACCAAAACGGGAAAAAGTCTATACGGTCTGCGAGGTAAGGATTTGGTCAAAATAGGATTTGAACGGGACGTAAGATGGAATGCCGCTTCAAGCGAGACTCAAATACACATAAATATCTATAAAAATATAGAGTATGCCAAAGCTGTCGTTCATGCACACTGCCCCTTCACAATTGCTCTATCTTTCAAGCAGAACAAAATAATTCCAATTGATTACGAAGGCTCACTATTTTTAAAGGAAACGGATGTAATAGACATTCCTTTTGATAACTGGGACAGTGCAAAAAAACTCATACCCCTATATTTCAAGGAAAACAAGGATAAAAACATCGTTATAGCAAAAGGTCACGGCGTTTTTGCTTATTCCGACACACTTTTTAAAGCATACCAAACTGTCAGCGCGCTGGAGAGCTCATCCAAAATTATTACATTGGGCGGTTTTTATGAATAGTGAGGAAAAAATAGAACTTATCGTAAAAAAAATTAAAGAAGCAAAAAAGATAACTGTTTTTACCGGTGCCGGTATATCCAAGGCAAGCGGCATACCTACCTTCAGAGGGAAAGACGGCTTGTGGAATAAATATTCCGCATCGGAACTTGCAACTATGAATGCATTTATTAAAAACCCCAAACTGGTTTGGCAGTGGTACAACCACAGAAGAAAACTGATTAAACAAGCAAAACCAAATGCTGCACATCTTGCTGTTACAAAAATTGAAAACCTGTTTAGGGATAACTTTACCCTTATTACACAAAATATAGACTCCCTGCACAAAGAAGCCGGCACAAAAAACGTGATAGAGCTCCACGGCAACATATTCGAGGTCAGGTGTATGCGCTGCGGAAAGGTGTATAGAGATGATAAAATTTATGAAGATAGCGAGCTTGTGCCAAAATGCAGCTACTGCAAAAAGGGAAGCCTAAGACCTAACGTCGTTTGGTTCGGAGAAAACTTAGACAGAGACATTTTGGATGAAGCTATGAAAAAATCGGCTTTATGCGATGTATTTATAGCCGTGGGCACAAGCGGGGTTGTTCAACCGGCTGCAAGCCTGCCCAAAATTGCCTACGATAACGGGGCATTTGTGGTCGATATAAATGTAGAATACTCCGCTGTTTCCATATATTCTCAAGAAACCCTAATTGCACCCGCACAAGATACCTTGCAGGCAATTATCGAAAAACTGACAAAATAGTATTAAATATCATTTTTTTTCAAACATCCGTGTTGATAATAAATCCAATAAAAACGTTTTATATTTCGTGGTAATCCTTGACTTCACGGCATTTTAGCATAAATCTCAAAATAGGAGGTGTGTTATGAAAAGTATAGAAAAATTTAAAGAACTGGTTGAAGAGATGCTTTGGTATGCCAAAGATGAAATACCGCTTGAAATCACCTATTGGAATGGAGAAACAAAAAGATTCTCAGCCAAAGAACCGGTTGCAAAAATTACCATAAAAACCGAAAAAGCCTTCGAGGATATTATGAATCAATTGAGTTTGGGGTTTGGAAAAAACTACATAAACGGAAACATAGAGGTTGAGGGTAATCTGCAAGAGGTTTTGAGGCTTGAAAGCCTTCCGCATCTTAAAAAAATCAAACCGCCCGTAAAGGTCATAAAAGACATCGCTCTTCACAGACTTATGACACTGAATTCCGTCAAGCAATCCAAAAAAAACATAGAGGCTCACTACGATTTGGGTAATGATTTCTATAAGCTGTTTTTGGACGAATCATTAACATACTCCTGCGGATACTTTAAAGACTGGTCTAACGACACTCTCGAACAAGCTCAACAAAATAAATACGAGTTGATAACAAGAAAAATCGGCTTAAAAAACGGAGACAGAGTGGTTGATATAGGATGCGGATGGGGTGGTTTTTTGATATATGCAGCAAAAAAAGCCGATATTAAGGGACTTGGCTGCACTATATCAAAAAACCAGTATGAATATGCAAAAGAAAAAATCAAAGAGTTGAAACTAAACAATAAGATTGAGGTTATTTATGAGGACTACAGGAACATAAAAGGCAAATTCAATAAATTTGTATCGATAGGAGCATACGAGCATATAGGTAAAAATTACGCTTTTGTGTTTTTTAACAAACTGAAGGAGATATTGGAAGAGGGAGCCTTCGGGCTGCTGCACACAATAGGGCATAACAAACCGATGCATACCGACCCCTTCACAACAAAATACATATTCCCCGGCGGCTATCTCCCATCTTTGGAAGAACTAATCAGAAAAATAGGATATGTTGATTTCTTTACCATAGATGTTGAAAATTTAAGACCTCACTACGCCAAAACCATCGACAATTGGATAGAGAGATTTGTTAAGAATAAAAACAAGATTCTCGAAATGTTCGATGAAAAGTTTGTAAGAATGTGGTGGCTGTATTTAAACGGAGCCGCTGAATCTTTTAAATACGGAGACGGACAGCTCTATCAGATACTTTTTTCAAAAGGGCAGACGGATATACCCAAATACAGAGGAGAAATATATAAAAATTGGGATTAAGATATAGGATTGAGGCTATTTGAAAGATAGATAAAAGCATATATAATTATCTTAAATTGAACGGGAAAGTAAAAGCGGCATTAAAGTATGATATAATTTTATAAAAAATAGTTGTTGATAAATTTTTTGCTTGCAAATTAACAAAAATATTTGTATGAATACAATATGAAAAAACGATTGATTTATCTGATTTGTTTTGTTCTGTTTACCTTTTTTGTTAATCCTAAATCGTTTGCCTCAGCCCTGCAAACAAGCAGTGTTAAAATTATAAAAAAACCGGTGTACAGCTACATTCCGGCTGAGGTAATATCAAAAACCGCAGCAACCATTTTGTCAAAAATACCGGGGTTTGTGGAAAATTTGAGGGTTGACATAGGAGATAGGGTTAAAAAAGGAGAGATTCTTTTAACCATAGACCAAAATATTTCAAAACAGAACGTTAAGTCGGCAGCCGCCAACGTTGCAAAAGCAAAATCTCAACTGAAAAACGCAGCGTTCAACTACAAAAAATACAAAAAACTCTACGAAAGCGGAGTTATATCAAAACAGCGATTTCTTGCCATGAAAACCGAGTATGAAACGGCTCACGGGGCATACGAGCAGGCTGTTTCCGGTTTAAAAATGGCGAGGTCAACGCTCAGATATTCGGTCATAAAATCACCCGTAAACGGTATAGTGTCGGCAAAATATGTTGATAACGGCGACATTACCTCTATGTTTCAACCCCTGATTAAAATAAACCGTATGAACACGCTGCAGGTCAAAGCAAGCATTGATGAAAAAACGCTCGATTCCATACGCTCATTGAATTATCTGTTTGTAAAAATAAAAAACTTGGTTTTTAAAGTTAAGCCGAACCACATCTCACCGGCATTGGACTCTGCAACGAGAACGCTTGAAATAAAAGCAGACCTGCCCAAAAACGTTAAAGCAAAGCCGGGAGAATTTGCCTATCTTATTGTTACAACGAAAAAAAAGCCGGTTATTGTCGTAAACAAACAAGCAGTTACAACTCGAGGGGGTATCAAAGGGGTGTTTGTGGTCAGCAACAACAAAGCCTATTTCAGAATGGTGCGGCTTGGTGAATCATACGGAAAATATATTGAGGTTCTATCGGGTGTTTTCCCCAACGAAACGGTTATTTTAGACCCTCCTTTGTCTTTGAAAAACGAATCCTTTTGTTGTAAATGAGAAGTGATAAAAATATAGCCGGCAAGCTTGCCGATAGTTTCATAGACTCAAAAGTCACGCTGCTTATCATACTCATAATTTTAACCCTCGGTGCAATGGCTGTTTTTATGACACCGAGGATGTATGACCCTGAGATTAAGGTTCCGGCTGCCAATATCATTGTTCAAAGACCCGATACTCCCACGGTTGAAATGGAAAATCAACTTATAAAACCTCTGGATTCGCTTATAGGCTCGATAACCGGTATCGACCACACGTTTAGTTTTGCCACAGATGATTTCGGCGTCGTTACGGCTCAGTTTAAGGTGGGAGAAGACCAGGAAAGAAGTCTAATCAAACTGTACAACCAAATTATGAGAAATATGGGCAGGATGCCGAAAGGTACCGTTCAACCCATTATAAACTCTATAGGTGTGGATGATATACCCATTGTTACAATAACCCTCTTTTCGGATAAACTGGACTATTTCAGACTGAGAAATTTAGCCTGCAAAGTTCTTGATAACTTGAGAGGAATACCCAATATCGGCTCAAACTCTGTTATTGGCGGCGCAAAAAAGGTGTTCTATATTCACTTTATTCCGCAAAAGTTAAACTACTACAAAATCGGTTTGAACCAAATAATACAACTGTTAAAGTCAAGCAACGTATTTGTCCCGTCAGGGCATCTTATTAAAAACAACAAACGCATAAGGATTGTGCTTTCCAACTTAATCAGGACAAAACGGGCTTTAAGCAATACCATAGTAAAGGTTTACGGTTCAAAGGTCGTTTTTCTCAAAGACATTGCAGATATAGAAGCCGCAAATAAAGAGAACAACACCTATTCTTTGTTTGCATACGGAAAAGGTTCTCCAAAGCACTTCAAAGCAAATAATCAAATCAAAGCCGTTACCATAGCCATAGCCAAAAAAACCGGCAGTAATGCCGTCGTTGTTGCAGACAGCGTTATCAAAAGACTGAAAGAGCTAAAGGGTGTTATGATTCCTCAAGATGTAGGCATAAAGATTATGAGAAACTACGGCAGCAAGGCAAATAAAGCCGTAAATACACTTATAGACCACCTCTCCATTTCAATTATAGTTGTTGCCGTTATACTGATACTCTTTTTAGGATGGAGGGAGTCTATCATTGTAACTTTAAGCGTGCCGCTCGTACTTTTAAGCGTGTTGTTTACGGATTTTATCGTAGGGCAAAGTATAAACAGGATAACGCTTTTTGCTCTTATTCTCTCCCTCGGACTGCTTGTTGACAGCGGCATTGTCGTTATAGAAAACATACACAGGCATATATCGTTAGGCAAAGTCAAAAAATTCAGAGATACAATCGTTGAATCCACAAACGAAGTCGGAAATCCTACAAATATAGCCACAATAGCCGTTATACTGGCTTTTATCCCTATGGCTTTTGTAGGCGGTATGATGGGTCCTTTTATGAGGCCTATTCCCATAAACGTTCCGATAGCAATGATAGTTTCTGTTATTGTTGCATATACGATAATACCCTATATCAGCAAACGATTTTTAACTCATAAAAAGAAACACTCCCAAACAAAAAGGGATTTGCTTCAAACGCTCTACAAACAAACCATTATACCTCTTTTAAGGTCGAAACTCTTAAGAGGCTCAATCTATGTTTTAGCTGTGATTTTACTTTTCCTATCCCTGTTAATGCCTGCCTGGCAGTTTTTAAGACCCTCAGGACTAAACGGTCCGCTCAGTCCTTTCGGTGTTGAGTTTAAACTTCTGCCTGAAAGCAATGTAAATACGTTTCTTGTGGAGGTAAAAGCCCCTTTTGACACCCCTATTGAAACGACACTCGCCATAGCACAAAAAGCCGGCGATATTATAGGCAGCAACCCATATGTAACGGAATATCAGATATATGCGGGTATTTCAGCACCCTTTGATTTCGGTTCTTTAATGAGAACATACCTTATGAGCGACACCCCGAATATTGCACAAATCAGAATAAACTTAAAAAAAGATGACAGACCTCAGGAGATAGAAATAATAAAAAATATAAACAAACATCTGAATATTTTAAGAAACAGGTACAAAAATGTTATATTTAAGGTAATAAAAGAGCCTCCCGGTCCTCCGACAAGGGCACAGATACTTGCACAGCTATACGGTCCTAATTATGAAAAACTTCAGGAAAGCTCCAGAATAATCAAAAATTATTTCAAAAAGATTTACAATGTTACAAACATAGACAGCTCCGTCTATCCTACCTATTACGAATATAAAATACACATAGACTACCAAAAGGCTATGATTGCCGGATTAACACCGCAAGATGTGGCAAATTTTTTATATTCCTACATACGAGGAATTACCGTCAAATGGGCGTATGATGAAAATTTCACCGAACCGGTATATATTGTACTGAGGCTTAAAAAGAAAGACAGAGCAAACCTTGAAAACATACTGAATTTAAGACTTTTGACAAGAAGCGGCAAACTTGTGCCTTTGAGAGATATTGCAAGCGTCAGGAAAGTCAAGCAGCAACAACCCATTTACAACAGGGATGAACACAGGGTTGTTTATGTGAGTGCGGATATGATTGATTTTACACCGGTTTACGGACTTTTATACCTCGATAAAAAACTCAACGGCAAAAAACTCTCAAACGGCATTGTATTTCACACTGCGAATCTCGGATTTACACACTCCGTTCCCAAAGACGCTGCCTTCTATCAGATACGCTGGGGCGGGGATATGAGGCTCACGCTTGATGTGTTCAGGGATTTGGGCATTGCCTTTATTTTTGCAATAGTGTTTATCTACTTCATACTTGTGGGATACTACAAATCCTTTGTCATACCAATAATAGTTATGGGTGCAATACCTCTTACCATAATAGGAATTTTCCCCGGTCATTGGATACTGCACCAGCCGTTTACGGCAACATCTATGATTGGCGTAATAGCCCTTGCCGGAATAGTCGTTAGAAACTCCCTCCTGCTTATAGATTTTATACTTGACTATGAGAAAAAAGGTAAACCGCTCAACCTGTCCGTTTTGGAATCCGGAGCTGTCAGGTTCAGACCGATTTTATTAACCGCACTGGCTATCATTTTCGGCTCTGCAACAATGCTGCAGGACCCGATTTTTAACGGGCTTGCCATCTCACTGATATTCGGAACGCTGATTTCAACCCTGTTAACTCTCATTCTTATCCCTCTGTTGTACTACTCTTACAAAAAACACTCATTAAAATAAAAGGAGTCGATATGTTAAAAAAGATTGCAGTTGCTTTTTTTATTTTAAGTTTAAACGCCTATGCGGGAAACTTCGGAAACCTTCAAAGCTACTTTGCAAACGAAAGCAAAACACAAACTTTTCTTCTGTTTAGCGGATATGCTCATCTTAATTTTATAGGCGGTTTTGCAGACGGAAACTATAAGCTTGTATCATACTCAATAAAACCCTACTCCAACAATATTTACATATTAAATGTCGTTGTTAAAAAGAAAAAACACTTCTTCAGCTACGTAAGAAGATTTACACTACCCTTTTTCTATAACGGCTCAATAATAGCCTTTAAAACAATAAGGGGTAAAATGGTGTATAGGTTAGGTGATGACTTGCTGGAAATGGTTAGGATAAAAAACGGGTGGAAATTAATCAGACAACCGCAAACGATACAGGTTAAACTTCCTGTTAACGGCGGATACCTCTACCTATCAATCAGAAAAAACAGGTAAAATTATACCTCCATTCAATTAATCTTTCTTAATAAAACGATTTTCAGCTATTAGATTTTATTTTATTCTCTTTCCAAACTATGCTATATTGGTTGTAAGAATATTTTGTCGGAGAGTCTATGCAAGCTATCGAAATAGAAAAAATTTGCTCTGCAAAAGTTAGAAAAAATATGGAAATTAAAGGGCTTTCCTACGACTCAAGGAAGGTTAAAGAAAACCACCTGTTCTTTGCCATAAAGGGTCACAAAACAGACGGAAATATATTTGTTGATGAGCTTTTGAAAAAGTTCGGCAATATTGTTGTTGTCACGGAAAACGATTTTGACGACAGCAGGTGTATAAAAGTCAAAGACGTAAGAGATTGTATGGGCAAAATCGCATCCCTGTTTTACAACAACCCGACAGACAGACTTAATGTTGTAGGCATAACGGGCACAAACGGAAAAACCACAACAACATACCTTCTGCATTCCATATTTGAAAAAAGTGACATTATAGGAACAACCGGATATACAATAGGCGGCTTTAAGCATAAACTTGAAAACACCACGCCCGAATCGGCAGACCTGCATAAGATTTTCGACCTTATGGTCAAAAACAACGATATGTACTGCTTTATGGAGGCTTCGTCTCACGCAATCACACTCAAACGTACAAGCGGTATAAAATTCGCTCTAAAAGTTTTTACAAACATCTCGCAAGACCATCTTGACTACTACAAAACTATGGAAAATTATGCTCAAGCCAAATTGTCGTTTTTTAACAAAGAGGATAAAAAGGTCGTAAATGCAGACGATAATTACGCAAGTGGGATTATTGATAAAAACACCATAACCTACGGATTCAGCGAACAAGCCGACATATATCCGGTTGATTACAGTTTTGACATTGACGGCATAAGACTAAAGCTCAATGTCTTTTCAAAAATCGTGGATATAGAGTCGAGCTTAATCGGAAGATACAACATCTACAACATAATGTGCGCTGTGGGTGTATCCGTGTTTTTTGAAAAGGATTTAAACGGTGTGGCAGAAGGCATAAAAAACTGCACCAACGTACCCGGACGACTCGAATTTTTTAAGAAAAACTCGGTTTATGCAGTTGTTGATTACGCACACACAGACGATGCCATGTCCAACGTTTTATCAACGCTTAAAGAGATAAAAAAAGGCAGGTTAATAGTTGTTTTCGGAGCAGGCGGTGACAGAGACAAAACAAAAAGACCGAAAATGGGGCGGGTGGCTGAAACGCTTGCTGATACAGCCATAGTTACAAGCGATAACCCAAGAAGCGAAAATCCTGACAGTATAATAGAAGATATTCTAAAAGGCATTGAAGATAAAAGTCATATTGTTGTCGAAGCAGACAGGCAAAAAGCAATAGAAAAAGCGCTCGATATGGCAAAAAAGAACGATATTGTTGCAGTTGTGGGCAAGGGGCATGAGGATTACCAGATTCTCAAAGACAGAACAATTCACTTTGACGACAGGGAAGTTATAAAAAAACATTGGCAAATATAACATTTGATGAGCTTCTAAAAGAGCTCGATTACAGACAAACATACGGCATTAAACATAAGGAGTTTAACAATATTAAAATAGATTCACGAGAAATAGAAAAAGGAGATATATTTATTGCGCTTGTAGGAGAAAATCATAATGCGCACAAATTTATACCGGAGGCGTTCTCAAACGGCGCATACCTTTCGATAGTTCAACAAAACGTAGAATACCCTCATATACTTGTTGATAACACCTTCGAGGCGTTAAAAAAACTTGCGGGTTATATGCTTAAAAAATCAAATGCCAAATCAATAGCCGTTACGGGCTCTACGGGAAAGACGACAACGAAAGATTTGATTTGCTCTATTTTGCATCTGAAAAAATGCCATAAAACAAAAAGTAACGAAAACAACTTCATAGGTGTATCAAAAACGCTGTTGAGCATCGGTGAAAACGAGGTGTGTGTTGTTGAAGCGGGAACAAACCATATCGGAGAAATGGCAGAAATCGCAAAATTTTTTAAACCTGATACAGCCGTTTTTACAAATATAGGAAACTCCCATCTTGAGCATTTCGAATCGCGCAGGAATATATTGAAGGAAAAACTGTCCCTATTGAGTAAAAAAACATACCCTATTTACAACTACGATGACTTTTTGTTAAGGGACGCTCTTCAAGGAAAGGGCTTTTCTTGTTCTTTAATAAACCCTCAAGCCGATATGTATATAAAAAATATAAAAAACAGCACCGTCACGTTACGATATTTGAATAGAGACATTGAAATAATACCGCCGAAGGATGTAAACATCTATAATACCCTGCTCTCTGTGGCAGCAGCTTTGGTTTATGATAGAAATCTGACTCAAAACGAAATAAACAAGGGGTTAAGCACGTTCAAGCATCAGGCTTTAAGAATGCAGAAAGAGTATTTGAACAATACGGAATTCATACTGGACTGCTACAATGCAAATCCCGATTCGGTTAAATACGCCATATCGGAATTATCAAAAAAACCGGGCAAAAAACTGGTGATTTTAGGGGATATGCTTGAGCTTGGCAAATACGCCGAACCTTTGCATAGAAAAGTCGGTGAATTTTTATCAAATTTCGATATGGATTTGATTGCATTTGGCAAAAATGCTTACGAAATCTACGATAAAGTTAGAAATACAAAAAACGAAGCTCTCTTTTTTGAAGATAAAAAAGAGCTTGTTAAGGAGTTGAAAAACAGGTTTGACTCTTACGACACAGTATTGATAAAGGGCTCACGCGCAATGAAAATGGAAGAGATATTCCATCTGCTAAAGGGAGAATAGAGAATGTTTTACTATATATTTTACGAAAAGCTTCTGCACTTTTTCAGCCCCTTCAACGTATTTCACTACATAACGTTTCGTTCAATTATGGCAAGCGTAACCGCATTGATTTTTTCTTTGTGGTTTGCAAACAGATTCATACCCTATTTAAGAAAAATGCAGATAAAAGACAGCTTTAAAGGGTATGAGCCTCAGAATCACAGACAAAAAGCAGGCACGCCGACAATAGGCGGAATAATAATCTGGAGCGGTTTTTTTATATCGTCTATTTTATGGGCAAGGTTGGATAATGCACTTGTCTGGATTTCTCTTTTTGGAACAGCGTTATTTGTATCAATAGGGTTTTTGGACGACTTTTTAAAGATAAAAAGAGGTAAAAATGACGGTTTAAAAGCAGGAACAAAGATGGCTTTTCAGGTTGTATCCGCACTCTTAACAGCCTGTCTTATATATTTTGCAGAATCCAAACTAACACCTTGCAGCAGTTGCCTATACATACCGTTTATCAAAAACGGCATAATAAATTTGGGTTATTTCTATATAATTTTTGCCGTCTTTGTCATTGTCGGAACCTCAAACGCCGTTAACCTGACAGACGGACTTGACGGACTTGCAACGGGACCCTCTCTTACAACAATTATGCCTTTAATTATCTTTGCATATGTTTCGGGAAATATAATTTTTTCTCACTACCTTCACGTTCCTCACATCAAAGGTGCAGGTGAAATGAGTATAATTCTTGCATCGTTGGCAGGTGCACTTCTGGCATTTCTATGGTACAACTGCTACCCGGCTGAGGTTTTTATGGGGGACACAGGCTCTTTGGCTTTAGGGGCTCTGCTTGGCATTGTTGCCGTAATAGTCAAAGAGGAGATAGTCCTTGCAATTGCAGGCGGTATATTCGTTTTGGAAACCGTTTCTGTCATAATCCAGGTTATTAGCTATAAAACAACCGGTGAGAGAGTATTTAAGATGGCGCCGATACACCATCACTTTGAACTTAAAGGCTGGGCGGAATCAAAAGTTATAGTGCGCTTCTGGATAATATCCCTAATTTTGGCGCTGTTGTCACTTACAGCGTTAAAACTCAGATAACAATGAAAAAAACAGCAATCTTAGGGTTTGGAAAAAGCGGACAAAGCGCCTATAACCTACTAAAAAGCATAAAAGAAGATGTCTGTGTATTTGACGATAGAAATCTAAAAGAGCCTGATAAAAACTTCTTTTTCGGAAAAAACGGGGATAGATTTTATGAGTTTGAGTTTGACGAAATAGTGACAAGCCCCGGCATTTCCAGATTTCACCCGTTTATACAATACGCAGTTAAAAAAAATATTCCGATAATTAGCGAACTCGAATTGGGTTTTAGATTTGCAAGCTGCCCAATCATAGCCATAACCGGCACAAACGGCAAGACGACAACGGTTGCCTTAATAGAAAGGATAATGAAAAAGGCAAATAAAAAGGTTATAGCCTGCGGCAATTACGGTTTCCCCATCACTAAAGCGGTCAAAAGTTTAAAAAATCCCGATTATCTTATTGTTGAGGTCAGCAGCTATCAGCTTGAATTTATAAAGGACTTCAAGCCGTTTATCGCATCAATTTTAAATATTGGCTCAGACCACATTAAGTGGCACGGCTCAAAAGAAGAATATAAAAAAGCCAAACTTAAAATATTTAAGAATCAAGAGCCTTGCGACTATTTCATAAAAAATAACGAGGACGATTATATTTATAACGGAAAAGCCAAACTGCTTAAGTTTTCCAAAAAAGATAACAATGCAGAGTGTTTCTTGAATAAAGATAAAGTTGTTGTAAATTACAAAAGCAATATTATAATAAAAAATATGAAGCTCTTGGGAGCGGGCAATCTTGAAAATGTTGCGGTTGCGGCTTTGGTCTCACAAATTTGCGGAATAGAAGATAAAACTATTGTGGAGGTGACACAAGATATGGAGAATTTGAAGCATAGAATAGAGTTTATAGGTGAATTGGACGGCGTTAAATTTTACAACGACTCAAAAAGCACAAACATAGATTCGGTTGTTAATGCCTTGAATTCGTTTGAGGGCAATAACATAGTTTTGATACTCGGAGGAAAGCACAAAGGAGAGCCGTTTTCGTCACTGATAGAGCTTCTCAAAGAAAAAACAAGAGCCGTGGTGGTCTATGGAGAAGACAGAAAGCTGATATTAAAAGATTTGGAAAAAATGATACCGATACCCCTTCCGGCTTTAAATTTAAGGGGTGCGGTGATAGGAGCATTTGAGGTTGCGGCAAAGGGTGATATAGTTTTGTTCAGCCCGGGAGGCTCAAGCTGCGAACCGTTTGCAAATTTTGAAGAAAGAGGCGAAGCTTTCAAGAAAGAGTTCGAGAAGTACAAATACGACTATGAACACGCACCGAAAATATGATATCACGCTTTTAATAGTTCCATATTTTCTGCTTCTTGTTCTGGGCATAGTTGAAGTATGGTCTTCATCAAGGTATTTTGCATATATCAGATTTAACAATTCAAACTTTTTTTTGGAAAGGGAGGTATCCTATGCCCTGCTCTCCCTTCTGGCTACGCTGTTTATGTCGTTTGTAAATTACCGGTTTCTCAAGAAAATAACACCCTATCTCATTCTAATATCATTGATTTTTATGGTGCTTCTGCATCTTGGTTTCGGCGTTAATATAAGGGGTGCAACGCGCTGGATAAATATGGGCATACGGTTTGAACCCTCACAGCTTGCGGAGCTGTCAATTCTTATATACATAGCCTATTTCATATCGGAAAAAGAGCAGTACAAAGACATTATGAGAGGCATTATACCCATAGCAACGGTTGTGGGTATCTTTTTTTTGCTTATTGCACTTGAGCCCGACGTAGGCACGGCTTTTTTGATATTTTTGACATTTCTGATTGTAATCTATGTTGCGGGCTACAGCACAAAAAACATAGCCCTTCTTCTTTTTCCGTCTATAATTGTCCTTGCGCTTGTAATATACACGCACCCTGAAAAACTTCAAAGGATTATCTATTTTTTCGGTGAGAAAAAGGTTGACTTTCAGGTTAAGCAGGCTTTGATAGCCATAGGTTCGGGAGGTCTGTTCGGACACGGCATAGGAGCCGGAAACTATAAAAATCTGTTCATACCGGATTCTTACAACGATTTTATAATGGCAGGAGTTGGCGAGGATTTGGGATTTTTCGGCATTTTTGTTGTAATAGCTCTGTTTGCTTCAATAATATTTTCCATTTTCTCAGTTTCACGCAAAAGCAACAGCATCTTCGGCAAACACCTCGCATTCGGAATAGGCGTTTTGTTGTCGATTCAAGCTATTATAAACCTGTTCAGCGTTTTTCATCTTATGCCTCCAAAGGGAATTACTATGCCGTTTTTGAGCTACGGAGGAACGAGTTTGATTATTCAGGGAATGATGGTTGGAATCGTGATAAGTATATGCAGAGGTTCTTGTGGAGAAAAAACTTAAACACCTGTTTAACGATAAAAAAACATTCGATATCTTTATAGTAAGACACCCTGAGGTGGAAAATTACAAAGAAAATATATTTAACGGAACGATAGATGTGGATTTATCACAAAAAGGGCATAAACAGGCAGAAATTTTATATGATTTTTTTAAAGACAAAGATATAAAAGTTGTCTTCTCATCCCCTATGAAACGCTGCTTAGCGGTGGCTGAGAAATTTAAAAAAACGTGCAGAGTAATTATTAAAAATAACCTGAAAGAGCGTAGTTTCGGTATATTCGAGGGTTTGTCGTGGGAAAATGTTGAGAAGTTATACCCAAAAAAGGCAAAAGATTTCTTAAATGACCCTTTTTTTTACAGGGTACAAAACGGAGAGAGCTTTTTTGATGTGAAAAACAGGGTAATACCCGAAATAAACGAGATTTTAAAAGCGGGTGAAAATACACTGATTGTTGCACACGGCGGCATCAACAGAGTCATAATTTCCCACCTGCTTGATATGAAGGACGAATCCGTTTTAAAAATATCGCAAGATTATGCCTGTATAAATCACTTTATAACGGACGGTAACTTTGTGATGTGTAAAACAATAAACTGCAAACTCCCCGAAAATTTATCTTGAGAAAAAATTTAAAAACTATAAAATAATTAATGCGGGTTTCAAAAAAAATGCTTAATGATGTCTGCAATAGGTAAAAATCGTTCACCGGTAATGATGTTTATGAAATATTGATTAAAAGGGGTGTTTTATGAAAAAAACAAAGCTAACGGCACTTATTTTGGGAATTATCTTAATCTTATCTACTGCACAGGCAAATGCAGGTTTAAGGAGTTTGGTTAACGGGCTCGTAAACAAACATACAAATGTCTCATCAAGTTTTTCAAATGCACCAAGTTCAAACGTAACATATACGGAAAAACGTTCGGCTCTAAAACAGGCTCTTGAAATGGGTGTGAAATATGCCGTTTCAAGCCTATCCAAAACAAACGGTTTCTTAGACAATCCCTATGTTAAAATACCCGTACCGAACAGTTTGAAAACTGTTGCAAAGGTTTTAAAGAAAACGGGACAGGGAAAAATCGTCGATAATTTTGTGGCTGAAATGAATCACGCAGCAGAAAAAGCCACCCCGAAAACCATAAACATATTTATGAAAGCCATAAAACAGATGTCAATCAAGGATGCAACAAAAATTTTAACGGGACCGGATAATGCAGCTACCGAATATTTCAAAAAACACACCTATTCCAGTCTGTTTAAAGCCATAAAACCGATAGTGAAAGAGAGCACATCCAAAACAAACGTTACAAAGTACTACAAAACTATGATAAACAGCTATAAAAAATACAAAAAACCGCTCAACACGCTTTCATCGTATAAAAGTATGCTTAGCGGCAAAAAGTCCGAAACAAAAGAGGAGCCTTCTTCCGATTTGGATACATATATCACCAAAAAAGCGATAAAGGGCATTTTCTATATGATAGCCCAAGAAGAAAAGAAGATTAGGCAAAATCCGGTTGCAAGAACAACAAAACTCTTGCAGAAGGTTTTCGGAAGCCTTAAATAAGCTTTTAAGGGAGGCAGTGTATGAAAAAAATAGCATTGGTAACGGGAGCATCAAGCGGAATAGGAAAATCGTGCGTTGAGATATTTGCAAAAAACGGCATTAACGTTATAGCCGTTGCAAGGAGACTTGAAAGACTAATCGAGCTTAAAGATAATGTGGAAAACAGATATGATGTTAAACTGCTGCCGGTTCAACTGGATATAACAAATAAAGCCGCAGTTTCGGATTACCTTACAAACCTGCCGGATGATTGGAAAGATATAGAAATACTCATAAACAACGCCGGTTTGAGCAGGGGGTTGGATAAGCTTCAAGACGGTAATATAGACGACTGGGAGGAGATGATAGATGTAAACATCAAGGGGCTGCTGTATGTGACAAAAGCCGTACTTCCCGGTATGGTTAAAAGAAACAGCGGAACCGTGGTAAATCTGTCATCAATAGCAGGGCACGAAACATATATCGGCGGCAATGTTTACTGCGCTACAAAAGCAGCCGTTTTGCACCTGTCCAAGGCTATGCGTATGGATGTTTTAGGGCACAACATAAGGATTATTTCGATAGACCCGGGAATGGTTGAAACCGAATTCAGCATTGTGCGATTCCACGGCGATAAAGAAAAAGCGGATAAGGTATATGAAAACATCACGCCCTTAACACCGGATGATGTGGCCAATGCAATCTATTTTACGGTTTCTTTGCCGCAGCACGTGACAATTGAGGATATGATTATAATGCCGACACAACAGGCATCCGCAACTTTAAATATAAAAAATTACAAGTAGCGTTTGATTTTTAAATTTATAGGCTTAGCCAAAAAACAGATAAATTTTATATATTTGCTTTGTATTTTAATTTACGATTTTTTAAATGCTTGATTTTGTGACGTTTATTTAATATGCTTTTTGCAAGTTTTAATCTTTTTTAAGGGGTTGAGAAGGAAAAATGGAAATCGAATCTGAAATAAACAGGTTGAAAAAAGAGCAAAACGCAATTATTCTTGCACACTATTACGAGTTAGACGAAATTCAAAAAAATGCGGACTTCATCGGCGATTCTCTGGCTTTGGCTCAAATAGCCGCTAAAACAAACGCAGATGTAATAGTTTTTTGCGGCGTTAAATTTATGGCAGAAACGGCAAAAATTCTCTCACCTGAGAAAAAGGTTTTGCTGCCGATTGAGGATGCGGGATGTCCTATGGCTGATATGGCAACAAAAGAGGATGTCTTGAAAAAGAAAAAAGAGCTTGGAAATCCGGTTGTCGTTTCATACGTAAACACCAATGCAGACGTTAAAAGTGTTTCTGATATATGCTGCACATCTGCAAACGCCGTTAACGTCGTGTCGTCTTTATCCGAAAAAGAGGTGCTGTTTGTTCCCGACAGAAACCTCGGCGAATATGTATCCGAACGGGTTAAGGATAAGGTTGTTCATCTGTGGGAGGGCTTTTGTCCGACGCACGAGGCCTTTGATGTCAAAGAACTTGAAAAGCTCAAAAAACGCTATCCTGAAGCTTTGGTTGCGGTGCACCCGGAGTCCCCCAAGGTTGTGAGGGATGCGGCTGATTTTATCGGTTCTACCTCGGGCATTTTGGGATTTGTTCAAAAAAGCAGCGCAGAAGAGTTTATCATAGGAACCGAAGAGGGTATTTTATTTGAGATTAAAAGAACAACCGAAAACAAGAGGTTTCATATTATAGGCGGCAGTGCCGTTTGTTTTAATATGAAAAAAACCCGTCTTGAGGATTTATACAATGCTCTAAAATACGAAAAACACGAAATAACACTTGATAAAGACATTATCAACAGGGCTTATGAGCCTATAAAAAGGATGATTTCCATCAAGAGAGGATAGATGAACCCGATTTTTTTAGAGAAAATGTTCGAGTTTTATATACTTGAAGACGCCTACTTTTCGGATTTAACAACCGATGCTATCTCTAAAAGAGAGACAAAAAAAGCCGTTATTAAGGCAAAACAAGATTTTGTTTTGGCAGGCTCCGTTTTTATAGAGCCTCTTTTTAGAATGCTCAAAGAACCTTTTAGGCTTAATCTGCTTAAAAAAGACGGAGATTTTGTATTAAACGGCGAAATCATAGCCGAGGTATCTTCAAAAGATTATGCCCTGCTCTATCTTGAGAGAATTTGCTTGAATATGATGCAAAGGATGAGCGGAATAGCAACAAAAACAAGAGCTCTCAGCATACTGATTAAAGATTACAAAGCAAAAATTGTTGATACGAGAAAGACAACCCCCGGCTTTAGGTTCTTTGAGAAATACGCCGTGCGAACAGGCGGGGGAATTAACCACAGAATAGGGCTTTTCGATGCCGTGCTAATTAAAGACAATCACATCAAAGATGCAAACGGCATAAAATCGGCTGTGGAAAGTGCCAGAAAAAGCATACCCTTTACTACAAAAATAGAGGTGGAGTGCGAAGATTACGGTATGGCAAAAGAGGCGGTAGAGTGCGGTGCGGATATAGTTATGCTCGACAATATGAGCGTTGAGGATATGGAAAAGATAACAACCGACTTTAAAGGCAGAGCTATTTTTGAGGCAAGCGGAAATATAGATGAAAATAATATTGTAGATGTTGCAAAAAGCGGTGTAGATTATATTTCAATGGGCGCTTTGACACACCACGCCGTTTGGGTTGATATAAATATGAAAATGGAGTGATTTTATGAGAATTGCTTTGTGCCAGATAGACACTATATTGGGAGATGTGGGAAAAAACCTTGCAAAAATAAATCACTACACAGATAAAGCCGTATATGAAAACTGCGATTTGGTTATCTTTCCCGAGCTTGCCTTAACAGGTTATTCGTTAAGGGATTTGACCGACAGCGTGGCTTTAAAAACAGACAGCGAACTTTTCAAACAATTTAAGACAAAAAGCAGAGAAATAGACATAGCTTTGGGTTATGTTGAAAACGGAAACGGATATTTCTTTAACAGCGGTGCATATTTCTCAAACGGTGAAATCCTGCACAACCACAGGAAGAAATTTCTGCCTGATTACGGTATGTTTGAGGAGGGCAGATACTTTGCAAGCGGACGTTCAATTGAGGCGTTTGATACGAAATTCGGTAAAACGGCTATGTTTATTTGCGAAGATTCATTTCATATCTCATCACAAAACGATGCCTTCAAACAGGGCGTTAATTTTCTGGTTATTCTGTCCGCAAGCCCGTTTTGGATGGACCACAAAGGTATGAAACCTCAACTTTGGAAATCTCTATGCTCAAATTTCTCCCAATTTTCAAGCAGCTACTCAATCTTTGTAAACAGGACAGGTTTTGAAGACGGTGTGGGATTTTTCGGAGGTTCGTTTGTTATGGGACCTTACGGCTCCATAATCAAGGAAGCGGAGTTGTTTAAAGAGGAACTGCTTATTATTGATTTTGACGAAAGTTTGATTGAAAAAGCAAAAATTATGATGCCCATTCTAAAAAACGAGGATATTGAGATATGTTAATAGATAAATTAAAGATAGACTGCAATGTGGTTTCAAAATATCTAATCGAATTTGTAAAGCAGGAGATATTAAAAACCGGTCTGAAAAAAGCGGTAATAGGGCTGTCCGGCGGTATTGACTCATCTTTAGTTGCATATATCGCCAAAGAGGCTTTGGGGAAAGAGAATGTTTACGGAATTTTAATGCCCTACAAAACATCGAGCAAAAACAGCCTTGAAGATGCTATGAAGGTTGTTGAAGAAACCAAAATAAACGCCAAAGTCTTTGAAATAACCGAGGCTGCCGATTCGTATATAAAAAAATTCGACGATATAAGCAATGTTAGGAAAGGTAATGTATTTGCCAGGTTGAGGATGATAACGCTTTTTGACCACTCCTCTTTATACGGCGCTCTTGTTGTGGGAACAAGCAATAAAACCGAGCTGCTTTTGGGCTACGGAACGTGGTATGGTGATATGGCATCCTGTTTAAACCCTATTGGTGACTTGTACAAAAACCAGATATACCAACTTGCAAAATATTTCGGTGTACCGGAAAGTATAATTAGCAAAAAGCCCTCAGCCGATTTATGGGTCGGTCAAAGCGACGAAGAGGAATTGGGGTTTTCTTACGACGATGCTGACCTTATTTTATACCATATGTACGACCTGAGATATTCCGCAGACGAGGTAGTCAAATTGGGTTTTGAGAAAGATTTGGTCTATGGAATTGCCGAACGGGTAAGAAAAAACCAGTTCAAAAGACTTCCTCCCATAATAGCCAAGATAAGCAGAAGAACAATAAATGTTGATTTCAGATATCTAAGGGATTGGGGATTGTAAAGATGGTGCCGGGGGCGGGACTCGAACCCGCACGGGATCGCTCCCACGAGATTTTGAGTCTCGCGTGTCTACCAGTTTCACCACCCCGGCAAAAGCAGGACAATTATATATTTTTATCTGCTTGTGTCAATATTTTGCTTGTTAAGATTTAACTTTTTTGTTATGTTTTTTGTGGCACCTTTAGCCTAAGACTGCCTGTTTTACAAAAAAAGGAGTTTTAATGGAGTTTGTGGAAAGGGAAACATCGGACATTAAAGGAACTTTAGCCGAAGTTTCAAAAGAGTTGGGATTTCCTGCAAAATTCATAGACTTTGAAATAGAAGAAGAACAGGAAACAAAAGACGAACAGGGCAATATAACCAAACTCTATAAAGTTAAGTTCTTTATAAACAGCGATAAGTCCGAGTTATACGATATTTTAGAGGTTGAAGCGGAAAACACCGAACATCCTCAAAAGGCGTATATTGTGGTTAATCCGTCAAAAATACGTGGCAGTATCGATATTTCCGAAAATGAAATAGTCAAAATAATAAAAAAAGTAGCTGCACTTAACAAACTTGTATTTCTTTTTAAAGATAAAACTCTTCTTATGATAGCAAAGGAGATAAAAAAACGCCTAAATCCGTCGCACAAGCCGTTTAGAATTCTTATAGCCGAAGGAAAAAAGCCCGTAAGGGGCAAAAACAGCGAACTGAAATTTTATTTCAACAGATATCACGCAGCCGGCAGTGTTACAAAAGACGGAAAAATTGACTACAAAAAGAAGAATTTTCTTGTACCCGTACAGAAAGGAAAGGTCTTGATAGAATTTTTCAAACCGACAAGAGGAGAGGAAGGATACGATGTTTTCGGCGGAATCATACCGCAGGATGTCGGTGTTGTTATAGAGGATTTGGAAGATATTAAATTCAATTCGGACAGCATAGAAAAGGTTGATGACGGAAACGTAGTAAAACTTATATCCAAAAAAGACGGCGTTATAATATATAAAAACGGGACATACGACATAGATACGACTGTTTCTGTTGATAAGGTTGACATAAAAACAACAGGCAATCTTGATACGGATGCAGATGTTGAACTTGAAATAGGCTCAATGGGCAACGATTCCGTTGAAGACACTATAGCAGCCGGGATGAAGGTTAAGGCGAAAAAGGTTACCATAAACGGAGACGTAGGACCGAAAGCCGTAGTGGAAGCCGACGAGGTCACCATAAAGGGAAGCGTACATCAAGATGCAAAAATAGTAGCCAAAAAAGCTGTCATTTCCATATGCAGAGGCTCGGTTGAAGCCGACGAGGTTGAGATAGATTTAGCCGAGCACGCAAGAATTCTATCCAAAAACAGCACCGTAATCAATAAATCCGTAGCCTCCAAGATAACCTGTCCTAAGATAGAAATCAAAGAGGTTATGATGTCTTCCAACTTTACTACCTCATCGGAATCTATTTTTATTAATAAAATAGAAGGAGACGATAACTTAATAGCAATACAGCCGCTTGCCCTACCCTGGATTAGGGAAAAGTACAAAGAGTTGTGCGTCGAAAGAGAATATGCAACGGTTATTCTGAAAACTAACAAGAAAAATTATGAAAATGCACTTGATACTTTTGAAAAGGAAAAACAGCGCTACGACAGCATTAAAAAGACCATAAAAAAACTCCAAGAAGAAAATAAAGAGATACCCAAACCTCTGCTGATTGTTGTTGAAAAATTCAAAGAGTGCGCTCAAGAGTTAAAACAGGCGGAAGAAGCGTATGAACAGGCAAAAAACGAACTGGAAAGAATTCAAAAAGATATAACCGAGATGGAAAGCAGCTACAAAAAAGGCCATATAATCATAAAAGGACAAATAAATAGCGGAAATAAGATTCTATTTGACGATACGCTCAAAAGGGTTGTCGAAACTCCCAAAAACAACGTAAAAATTTACGTAAGAGAGATTCAAGGTAAAGAGGATATTGTTATAGAGCCAAACAATGACAGCCGATAAACAAAGCTTCAAAACCGCTCTGCAATCACTTGCACATAATAACGTCTCCTCATCCACTCAAATTTGCTCATATATGATTGAGTATGCCCAACGTTTATTTGAAGAGGCTGATACGACAGATTTAATCTATGAGGTTATTAAAAACCAATCCTCTATGGCAATCGTGATAAACACGGGTTTAAAGATAGTTGCAGCCTTAAAGAAAAAAGACATAAACCTATTGAAAAGCATAGAAAAAGAGATTGAGAGCGCTTCAAAGGCAGCGACAGACAGTGCCGTAAATTTTCTATCGGGTGCAAAAAACATTGCTACAATCTCGTTTTCACAAAGCGTGCTCGATGTTATAACAGGCATTAATCCTCAAAATGTTTATCTGTCCGTGTCTCATCCGGCAAACGAGGGTGAACGGCTTGCAATTGAGCTTAAAAACAGAAATATCAATCCTGTTTTGCTGGAGGACAGCGGATACTCTTTGATTATGCAGCAAATAGATGCCGTAGTTGTCGGCGCCGATGCAATTTTTGACAACAGCTTTATCAATAAAACCGGAACCCTCAGCCTTTCATTGCTCTCTCAATACTTTTCCAAACCGTTTTATGTTGTGGGCTGCATATGCAAATACATAGATAAAGATGCAAAAAAGTTTTTCAGAATAGAAGAAAAACCCCAAGAGGAGATATCGTCTGTAAACTGCAAAAGAATAAACAGGTATTTTGAAGAAATACCAAACAGATTCGCAAATAAAATATTCGTGAGGTGAATACAGTATGTCAATGGGATTTATTTTCGGTCCTGTGCCTTCAAGAAGACTCGGATTGAGTTTGGGCATCAATATTACACCGTTTAAAACCTGCAGCTATAACTGCATCTACTGCGAGGTAGGAAAAACAACAGATTTAACGATAGAAAGAAAGAACTTTTTTAATATAGAAGACATAAAAAAAGAGTTTAGAAAAACTATAGACAAGGCAGGTCACATAGATTTTGTAACGTTTTCGGGAAGCGGAGAACCCACTCTAAACAAAGACTTGGGTGAGTTGATAAGGTTTGTAAAATCTTTTAAAAAATACAAAACAGCGGTATTAACAAACGGAAGTTTGTTGTTTAAAGAGGATGTAAGAGCTGATCTGCTTGAGGCGGATGTTGTTATACCAAGTCTTGATTCCGTAGTCGAAAAATCTTTCAAAAAAATCAATATGCCTCATAAAGACTTAAGCATACAAAAAATAACAGAGGGCATCATTCAATTTTCAAAGGAGTTTAAAAACGAGATTTGGCTTGAGATTCTGTTTGTTAAAGGAGTAAACGACTCCAAAGGTGATATTGATGCGCTTTGTGAAGTTTTAAAACAGATTAAGCCCGACAGAATTCAAATAGGAACCGTTGACAGACCTCCGGCATACACAACGGCTAAGAAATTAAGCAATAAAGAGATGATGGATATATACGTTTATATGAGCTCCAAGGTCGGCAGTATCGACATTATAGGCTCGTTTAACAAAGAAAACGACGCTTTTTACGATGATATAGAACGCTCAGTTATAAAGATGATAAATATAAGACCCTGTTCAAAAAGTGAGTTAAAAGAAACATTCGGGGTTGACGATAGAAAGATAGACGAAATTATAGATAAACTGATAAAAGAATCGAAAGCATACAAACAACGATTCGGCTCCAAAACTTTTATAGTCGGAAACCGCTCCGTATCAAACCTGTAGTCTAATTTTTAAAAAGATTTTGGTGGAGACGGCGGGAGTTGAACCCGCGTCCAGAAGTGCTTCACATCCGAAGGCTTTTTACATGCTTAACCCGTTTTTTGATAATGCTGCCAAGGAAAATCCGGGTAAAACCTCTTTTGGCAGCATACCGATTGTGATACCCGCAAAAAAGCCAATCGGCGAACTTTTTTTGCGGGGTGCGCTTATGGTTATGAAGCCTTATCGAGTGCCTAAGCGACAAAACACCCGACAGACTGCCGCTTTTAAATTAAGCGGCTAACGCGTATTCGTTATCTGCGTTTCTTTTTCCCTGCCTATTTAACGAGCTGGCAGGAGCTCGGCATGACCTTCGAATGCCATCACACCCTGTCGAACCCAAATACGTCCCCTTTTTGGAGTGTATGCTCGAATATAACCATAAATTCTTAAAAGTCAAGTCTATCGGCAAAAACAGATACATTAAAAATCGATGATGTTTAAAAAATATTACCCTAACAAAACATATAAAAATTGCAAAAATATGTTTTGAGGTTATAATATGTGGCAAATTAAAGGATTAAGGGGTTTGGTATGCGTTATTCGGAAAGTTTTATATACACTTTAAAGGAAGACCAGAAAGAAGCCGCAATTGTAAGCCACAATCTGCTTTTAAGAGGGGGGTTTATCTCCAAACTTGCAAGCGGCATATATAACTATTTGCCTCTTGGCTTGAGGGTTATAAAAAAGGTTTCGGAAATAGTCAGGCAGGAGATGAATGCTGCAGGAGCCCTTGAAATTCTTATGGCTGCTGTCCAGCCTGCCGAGCTGTGGATGGAATCCGGCAGATGGAACGACTACGGCAAGGAGCTTTTAAGAATAAAAGACAGAGGAGACAGGGACTTTGTCTTCGGACCGACTCACGAGGAGGTAGTAACCGATATAGTAAGAAAATTTGCCAAAAGCTACAAAAATCTACCGGTTAATTTATACCAGATACAGACAAAATTCAGAGACGAGTTGAGACCGCGCTTCGGTTTGATGAGGGGCAGAGAGTTCATTATGAAAGATGCATACAGCTTTGACGCAGACGAAGACGGTATGGATATAAGCTATCTTAAAATGAGGGATGCCTATTTTAATATATTCAGGCGCTGCGGGCTTGCTTTTCGGAGTGTTGAAGCCGATACAGGCTCCATAGGCGGTAAGGATTCGGAAGAGTTTATGGTTTTAAGCTCGACCGGTGAGGATGAAATTGTCGTATGCGACAGCTGCGAATACTCGGCAAATACCGAAAGAGCGGAAAGCATAACACAGGATGAACCCGGAACAGAAAAGGAATTAAAGAAGGTAGAAACGCCGAACAAACAAACCATTAAAGACGTATGCGAGTTCCTTGATAAAGACGAACAATTCTCAGCCAAGGCGCTTGTATATAAAAACGAAGAGGGAAAAATATTCTGCTTCTTTGTTGAAGGAGACGACGAGCTAAACGAGATAAAAGCGGCAAGGGCAACGGGCAGTATTGAGTTGACAATGCTGACGGATGAGGAGCTTGAAAAAACCGGGCTTTTGAAGGGATATATCGGTCCTATAGACTTTCCGAACAAGGATATTGAGATTGTGTGCGATAATCGTCTGAAAAACAGGAATACACTTGTTGTTGGTGCAAACGAAGAGGGATATCACTTTGTAAATGCCAAATTCGGGCGGGATTTTGAACACAAGACGGCAGATATAAGAAACGTTAAGGAAAACGAAATATGTCCGAGATGTAAAAACGGCAGATTAAAGAAAATAAGAGGAATTGAGGTCGGTCATATATTCAAACTCGGTTTAAAGTATTCAAAGGCTATGAAGGCTGAATTTCTAGATAAAAACGGCAAAACTCAGCCGTTTTATATGGGATGCTACGGAATAGGAATAGGCAGAACGGCTCAAGCGGCCATAGAGCAAAACAACGACGAAAAAGGAATAATCTGGCCTATCTCCATCGCTCCTTTTGAAATCGAGATAGTCCCTCTCGATTCAAAAGACATCGGGCTTGTCAACTTCTGCGATAGGATGTATGACTACTTTGAAAATACGCTTGGAATTGAGGTATTATACGACGATAGAGCAGAAAGAGCAGGAATTAAGTTGAACGATATGGATTTGATAGGTATTCCTATAAGAATTGTTATTGGTAAAAAGAGCTTTGCGGATAACAAGGTTGAAATTTCATTGAGAAGAAACAGAAATGACAAAACACTTGTTGACAGAGACGTTGCGATAGAATACGCAGTTGAATTAAGAGAAAAACTATACAAAGAACTTGAAAAAATACGGGAGGTATAGATGTCCAAGAAGAAAAACGAGGAACTAAAGAAAAAGCTGAGTTATGAAAATAAAAACGGGTGGGATTTAAGCCGCACGTCAAAGGATAAGGTTTTTAAGTTTGCCGAAAAATACAAAGATTTCATAGGAAAATGCAAGACAGAGAGAGAAACGGTGAACTTTGTGTTTGATGAGTTTGAGAAAAAGAAAAAAAAGGACGATATAATCGTTATAAACAGAGGAAAAAGCATAGCATTGATAAGGTTGGGCAGTAAAAACGGAATGAAACTTGTAGCAAGCCACATAGATGCTCCGAGGATTGACATAAAGCAAAATCCCCTTTTTGAAGAGACCGATATTGCCTTGCTTCATACCCACTACTACGGGGGCATAAAAAAATATCAGTGGTTTAACATACCTCTTGCCATTCACGGCGTAGTTGTGAATGAAAACGGAGAAAAAATAAATATAACAATCGGCGAGGACGACAGCGACCCTGCGTTTGTTATACCTGATTTGCTTCCGCATCTATCCCACAAAGTCATAGACGAAAAAAAGGTCAAAGAGGCGTTCGATGCTGAAAAAATGAACTTAATCGTCGGGAGCATACCGTTCGATAAAGACGAAAAAGATGCCGTGAAATTAAACATACTGAATATACTTTATGAAAAATACGGCATAAAAGAGGAAGACTTTATATCCTCGGAGCTGGAAATAGTGCCGGCATTGAAACCGAGGGACATAGGATTTGACAGAGGATTTATAGCAGCCTACGCTCAGGATGATAGAATTTGTGCCTACTGCTCAAAAGAAGCGTTTTTTGATGCCAAAAAAAATGAAAAAACCGTTGTTGCGCTAATGATAGACAAAGAGGAGATAGGTTCAGACGGCAATACGGGAGCCAAATCGAGGTTTTTGATGGATGTTGTTATTGAAATAATGAAGGCACAAAACAGAGAGGCTACCTTTGAGAGCATAGGAGAATTTTTCAAAAACTCGGAGGTTCTTTCTGCGGATGTAAACGGTGCTGTCAACCCTATGTATAAAGAGGTTCACGAAAAAGATAATGCAAGCTATATTAACAAGGGTGTTGTTATGACAAAATTTACCGGCCACGGCGGTAAATATATGGCAAACGACGCCTCTGCCGAATTTGTAGGAAAAATAAGAAAGATTTTTAACGATGCAAACGTGAATTGGCAAACGGGAGAGCTTGGAAAGGTGGATGAAGGCGGTGGCGGAACAATCGCCAAATACCTTGCAAGCTGGAATATGGATGTAATAGACTGCGGTCCTGCCTTATTGTCTATGCACTCTCCCTATGAGATTTCATCCAAGACAGACCTTTTTGAAACATATAAAGCATACAAGGCATTTTTTGAGGGTTAAGAAAGTCGGGGAGGCTGCCCTCCCCTTTTTACTGCTATGAAATTTGAAGATGTTTTTAACAATACGATAAAATCGATAATGAGGGTTATTCTCTATCTTCTTGCAACCATCATAATGCTCATAATCATCTTTCAATTGATAAAATTGATACTCGACCTAAAAGACATACTGTTTGAATTTGTAAAAACCGACGAATCATCAAAGAAAGCAGTCGTATCGGTTTTAAATCTCTTTATCCTCATAGAGTTTTTCAGGGGAATCCTTTCATACTTTGAGTTTGACAGGTTAAAATTGTCATACATAACTGACGCTGCTTTGGTTTTTATAATAAGGGAGGTTATGATAACCCTCTTTTACAAACATATAAATCTCCAACTTTCCGTTGCATATTCAATAGTTATCATCTCGCTTGCAGCACTGAGAACTCTGTCCATAATATATACACCCGATAGGGAAAAACTTGAAAAGGAACTGAGAAAGTAGTTGACCGGACTGCCGTTTGTTTTGGCTAACGACATAGGGCTTGTGGCTTTTGCAATATCGGGTGTTTATAAAGGAATCAACAGAAAACTCGATGTACTTGGAGCATCCGTTTTGGGATTTATGACGGCACTTGGCGGCGGGGTAATACGGGATGTTCTTGCAAATAAAACCCCTGCCGTTTTTACCGGATATTCTGATATATCTTTCGCCTTTTTAGGCGTTGTCGTATCTTTTTTAATCCACTTCCTCACAAAAAAGGATATCAGCAACTCCACGGCTGTTAAAATATCCGATGCCATAGGGCTTGCGGCATTTACGGTTATAGGTGCGAGCATAGCTGCAAACAGGGGATTTAATATGATAGGCATTCTGCTGCTTGGCGTAATAACAGGCGTCGGAGGCGGTCTGATAAGCGATTTGTTAACCCTCAAGGTACCTATGGTTTTAAGCGAAGATTTCTATGCCACCTGCTCCGTAGCTGGTACTATTTGCTTTTATCTCTCTCTTGAGATTCATTACGGAATTAACTTTGCTACATATTCCTCGTTTCTTGTAGTGCTCCTGTTAAGAAGTGCGGCGCTGATATTTAAGTGGAGCCTGCCGAAGTTCACAAAAGACTGATATATTGTTCTTGTTTCTGTATTTTAAACAAAGAGGATTGATTATTTGAAAAACAGAAAACACTACCTTGAGCTTCTCGACATTATAGACTCTATTCATTCGATTAATAATAAAAAAGACTGGCCTGTCATATTAAGAAAGATAGCCCGAATGTTCGGTGCTGAAGAGGCATTTTTTGCATCAAACGAAAACAACATTCTAATTTGCACATCATCTATGAGGTCAACAGGCGAGCAATATAAGCATACAAAAAACGAAACGGCAGCTCACACTACAATAAAAAATCTACAAACGCTGTCTATAAAGGACTACGACAGATTTTCCTCTAAATCCGTATATTGGGCAAAAAGAGGGGTAAAATCCGTTTTAAGCGTCCCTGTATTTTTTAAAGACGAGGTATTTGGCGCCCTTCAGGTTGTCTATTTCTCTAAATACACGGAATTTTCAAAAGAAGATGCGGCTCTGCTTGAGAAAATAGCAAAAATCATATCCTTTGTTTTGTACAACAACAAACACAAAGAAAGGTACAATCAGGCAATCAATATGGAGCTAAAACAGATAGAGCTTATTTATAAAAAACAGATACCGAGAACCTACAAAGACGAAAAATTTACCCAATGGATGACAGACTATTTAAACAGAATTTTACGTATGACAAAGGCTAAAGCCGTAGGATTCGTTTTTCCTCAGGAGGACATATATGTAGCTGTCTCAACAGCCGGCAAAAAAATAACATTCATCTCCTATCTAAAAACTCAGGAGGTGCAAAACCTCATAACATACGGAATATGGGAAAAGCAGGTAAAAGACATTCTGCTTTTGGAAGACCTAAACAGCGTTAATATAGAAATTTCAAGCTTTGCGAAGATGTCAAACATAAAGTCGGCTCTATTTGTTCCCATAGTTATAAACAGTGAAGTTATTGCTGTTTTTGCATTCGGGTTTGATAAAATAAACAGAGTTACGAAGGACTACAGGATATTTTTGCAAACAATAGCTATGCACATAATGTTTGCCGTAGAAACCTCAAAAAATCTATCGAGAATAAACTCGGCTCTCTCCGAAACAGAGGAAAAATTTACGGAATCCTTTGTATTGATGATGGAAGCAAGAGATACATACACGAAAGGACACTCCCAAAGAGTTGCCTTTTATGCCAAAAGAATAGCCGAGGCTTTGGGACTAAACAGCGATGAACAGTCTATGATGTATGCGGCGGGGCTTGTTCACGATATAGGAAAAATCGGAATACCTGATGCCGTTTTACTCAAACCCGGCAAGTTAACAAAAGAAGAGTGCAACATTATGAAATACCATCCCGAATTCTCGTATCAAATCATAAAAGACATAAACAGGTTTAAAAGGATAGCCGACAGCGTCAGATATCACCATGAGAGGTGTGACGGAAGCGGATACCCGGAAGGTCTAAAATCAAATGATATTCCTTTGGGTGCAAAAATTCTCGCAATAGCAGACGTTTTTGACGCCATCACTACGGACAGACCCTATAGAAAGGCTATGGAGTTGGAAAAAGCGATTGACACGATGCTTTCTTTGAAAAATGAATTCGACAAAGAGGTTTTAAACGGGGCTATCGATATTTTAAAAGAGAGCTACCTGTTTGAGGATATGAACGAACCCTACAGGAACTTTATGCCTGAATACATAGACAATATTAGAATGGAAATATTTACAAAGGATTTTATGACCGGGCTATTGAGAAGAAAAACATTTATAGAAAAGGTGGAACGCGCAATAAAAGCAAATAAAAGATTTACCGTGTTTTATGTTGACATAAAAAATTTAAGTCGTATAAATTATCAATACTCAATGGATGTAGGGGATAAGGTTATTTTAGCAACGGCAGAGGTTTTGAGAAAAACAAAATATAAAAGGTTTCTTGCAAGAACACAGCCTGATGTATTCTATTTTCTATATTTCGGTAAATCCCAGCCTGAGATTTTTGCCGCAGAGTTGAAAGAAAAACTACAAAACAGAGTTATAGAGAAGCTGTCAAAAGAAGAGATGGATATTTACGGGTGGGAAAACATAGTTGATTTCTATGTGGCTTTTTCGGAATTTGTACCGGGCAAAAGTGCAGAGGATATGATGTACGAATGCCAGAAAAGAAAAAAAGAGGTGGAGGAGTTGATAAATGAGTGATAACGACATTACAAGCAGAATAATGGATATTTTCGAAGAAATAAATTCCATACCGAGATGTTCCAAACACGAAGAAAAAATTGCGGATTTTCTACTTGAATGGGCAAAAAAGCAAAAATTTGATGCAAAAAAAGACAAAGCAAATAATGTTGTTATAAATGTCCCGGCAACAAAGGGTTATGAGAATAAAGAAAGCATAGCACTGCAGGGGCATATGGATATGGTATGCGAAAAAACAACAGACTCAAAACACGATTTTTCAAAAGACCCTATTAAAGTGATTAGAGAGGGAGATTGGGTTAGAGCCGATGCCACAACTCTTGGAGCTGATGACGGCGTTGCGCTCGCCATAGGGCTTGCAGTAGCATCAAAAGACGATTTGGAACATCCCGAACTGGAGCTTCTTTTTACTGCGGATGAGGAAACAGGGATGAACGGAGCAAAAAGTTTGCAGCCCGGATTTTTTAAAAGCAAAAAGCTCATAAACATAGATTCCGAAAGAGAAGGGGTATTTACCATAGGTTGCGCCGGGGGAGAAGATACGGATATTGAAATGCCGGTTAGAAATGAAATTCAAGAAGGTTATTTTTACGAAATAACAATAGACGGCTTATTGGGCGGGCATTCCGGTGTTGAAATTGACAAACAGAGAGCAAATGCCTTAAAACTTGTTGTTGAATTCTTAAAAAGCCTCGACAAAGACAGCGAAGCCAGATTATGCTCAATTAACGGAGGAAGTGCCAGAAATGCCATACCTAAGCACGCCTCCGCCGTTATATATATGAAAAAAGGTATAAAAGCCGAAAATATTGCACTGTTTTATAAAGAAATTTTAGAACAATACCCGACAGAGAAAAACATAAAAATAGACTTCAAACAGTTGAAAAATATAGGAAAGGTGTTTGTTAATTCAAAGGAAATTATGGAGCTGTTAGACGAACTTCCGCACGGGGTTTATGAAAAAACAGAGACAGGAATAACCAAAACCTCCGATAATTTGGCAAAGATTATTACAAAAAAAGACAAATTGATTATCTCAACCAATCAACGCAGCTTAACGGAAGAAGGATTAAATACAATCACCTCCAAAATTGAGAACATTGCAAAAAAACACGGTGCAAAGTGTACAAGCCATAACAGATATCCGTCCTGGCAGCCGAACTACAACTCAACGCTGGTAATAAAAAGCAGCAAGATATATGAGAAGCTGTTTTCTGAAAAACCGAAAATAGAGGTTGTCCATGCCGGTTTGGAGTGTGGAATTATCGGTTCTTTAAATAAGGGTATGGATATGATATCCATAGGTCCTGATATGAAGAATATACACACCCCTAAAGAGAGCCTTTATGTTCCCTCTTTAGAAAAGGTTTGGAGATTGATTGTCGCTATACTAAAAGAAATTTAAAATTATTGAACGTTATCGTCAGATGAATAGTTAGACACAAGAATCTGCTGTATGCCGTAGCTATCGTATCTTGCCAAACCGTTTGAGGCTAAAATATGCTGAACCAGCTTGATATATCTTTGTCTTTTTGTGGAGTACATCGTTAAATATTCAGCCAGCTTGTAAGGATTCCTATTTTTCCCCATCAGGTAGCGTTCCTCTCTGAATTTTCTGTACGCTGCCGATGTATTTAAATTCATCATATACATAACCGTTGCATCGTATAGATTATCAAAAGACATCACTATGGGCTGCCACGGCTTTCTGTGTTTTCTGTGTATTCCGTAAATATTGTTGTACAAGCTCGTAAAACGGGATTTGCCCCAACCCGATTCTATCCCGGCTTGAGCTATCAAAAGGCTTACAGGAACACTGTCTGCCCTTTTTACAAGTTCGGAAATATTGTTCGTTTTGTATTTTTTCATCATTGCTTTTAAAAATGTTTTATCCCGCTCGCTTAATTTTATCCCTCCCTCAATCTTTGCCTCTATCTGCATCACTATCTTATGCTCTTGCTGCAGTTGCTCTCTAACGGTTAATGCTATGGGCAGCATAGCCGATATAAACAACTTTTTTCTTAAATTGGCAGGTAAATATCTGAAATCCTTAGGGAAACTCTTTAAAAGGTAGGGTTTTACGGTATTGGTATAGCTCCTGTTACTCAAACCGTAGAGATGCATCTCTTTTTTTAGCTGACTTGAGTTGGAGGCTTGATAAAAAATAAATCCTTCTTTGGAGGAAAATGTAATGCCACCGCTAACAATATTATATGTTTTTACGTTTTTTGAAAAAGCCAGTAATGCAATACCGGCTAAAAATGCTGCGGCAAATAAAACTACCAGCAGAACGCCCCAAGGGCTGCTTTGCTTAATAACAAGTCGCTTTTTACTCATACCTTGAGGGAATATAGTCAAAAAAAGCAATAAGTCAAGTAAAAAAGAGAAAAAATAGTGATTTTTGTGTGAAATTTAACTTCTTTATGAGAATTTGAGCCCCGAAAACGAGGCTCAATTCCCTTAAATAGTAAGGCTTTCTCCGGGTTGAATTATCTTAACTTCCGATTTATCTCCGACAAGTTTTATAAACTCGTTCGGGTCTTGCTTAATTAAATCCCAAGCGAGATAGTGCATAGGCATAACGGCTTTCGGTTTCAAAAATTCAACAGCCTTCGCTCCGTCTGCAACACCCATAGTAAAGTTGTCGCCTATAGGAATCATAGCCAAATCGAGTTTGTTTAACTCCCCTATCAATTGCATATCCAAAAACAGCCCGGTGTCGCCCGAATGATAAATCGTCTTTCCGTCAATCTCCACAACAAAACCAACAGGATTTCCGGTATATACCGTGCCTTCCTCATCGTTCATAACAGCGCTGCCGTGGTGAGCTATAGTGAGCTTTACCCAAAAATCATCACTAAATCGGTGTGCCCCGCCTATGTGCATAGGATGAACATTTTCAATGCCGTGCCTTTGCAGATACACTATAAGCTCAAATGCCGCAATGACCGTAGCTTTCGTTCTTTTTGCTATTGCTATCGTATCTCCGAGATGGTCCCAATGCCCGTGGGTAACCAAAATATAATCAACGTCAATACTCTCCGGTGCAAAGGTTCCCTCTTTAATATCAGGGTTACCCGTTATGTATGGGTCTATGATGAATTTTGTTTTATCTCCTTCCACCAAAACAGCCGACTGACCTATCCAAGTAATTTTTGGCATTTTCTACACCTCCTATTTTAAAAGTTTATTTCTTAACTTATAATATACATTCTACAAAAAATATCAAGTATTATTTTATACTTTTTTAAAGACAAAAAGAAAGTTCGGGACGCACAGTCCGGCTGCAAACCTTAAAAACTTATAAATTAAGTCTATCTAACTTCAAATATATCAAACATTTTGCCGATTTTTTGCCTTATTTCATCAAGCTTTTCATCAGATATGCTTCTTTTTGAGAGAAAACTTTCATTTAGAGTTTTTGAAGGTATAAAACGCTGAATGTAGTAGGCTTTTGCGCCCTTTATCAAATCAGCTATCGACAATACATCTTCTTTTCCCACAAATCCGTCTATGACGGTTGTTCTGAATTCATAATCCATATGACTGTTTTTTATTATATCGATGCTTTTTGCAATACACTCCGTATCGTGCTCGTAACCCGTAACAACACCGTATCTATCCAAAGGAGCTTTAATATCCATAGCTATGTAGGTCACAAGGCGCTCTTGTATCAACTCCTCCAATATTTTTGGGTTAGTGCCGTTTGTATCAAGTTTTATTCTTTCATATCCCAAAAGGCGTATTTCTTTTATAAAGTCAGCCAAATCGCTATGAAGAGTGGGCTCACCCCCCGTTATCGATACGGCGCTCAGCTTACCCACCCTTCTTTTTAAAAAGTCAAATAAACAGTTTCTATCCATACTTTTTATACTGCCCGTCACAAGCTCCGGGTTATGGCAGTAAGGACATCGAAAGTTACAGCCTACTGTAAATACAACTGCGCAAACCTCACCCGGATAGTCTATAAGAGAAGTCTTTTGAAGAGCTCCTATTATCATTGAAGCTTAAAAGTTTTCCTCTCTTTAAACTCCTCCTGTTTGCCGTCGTTCCACTGCTCCACAGGCCTTAAATATCCCACAACCCTCGAATAGACTTCGCATTTTGTTCCTCTCAGCGCACTTTTTTCAGCCTCCAACTCCCTAATCTTTCTCTCAATACTCTCCCTTGTCATCTTTAACCTCCTGCTAATTTTAATTTCAACTGCCTTATTTTACTTTCTATTTGCTCTGTTTTCTCACGCTTACAAATGGGGCATTCATAGTATTCTCCCGCAATATATCCGTGTATGGGACATATGGAAAAGGTTGGTGTTATCGTTAAATAGGGTAACGAATAATTTTGAAATACCGTTTTTACGAGCCTTTTTACACTATCGGCATTGTTTATCTTTTCGCCGACAAATATGTGCAAGACCGTTCCTCCGGTATAACTTGATTGGAGCTTATCCTGCAAATCCAAAACCTCGAATATATCATCACTAAAACCCACCGGAAGCTGCGTGGAGTTTGTGTAGTAGGGTTTTCCTCTTTGAGTTGCCGTTTTAATATCGGGATATTTTTTCTTATCAATCAAAGCCAGTCTGTAGGATGTGCCTTCAGCCGGTGTAGCCTCAAGATTGTAGTTGTTACCGGTTAAATCTTGAAATTCCATCAACTTTTCTCTCATTACTTTAAGCACATTCAAGCTGAATTCCTGAGAACGCACAGAGGTTAAGTCCTCCCCGAAAAGATTTAAGCAAGCCTCATTCATACCGACAAGACCAACGGTGGAAAAATGATTTTTCCAATACTCTTCAAATCTGTCCTTTATAGCGGTCAGATAAAATTTTGAGTAAGGATAAAGATTGTTGTCCGTAAATCTTTCAAGCACCTTTCTTTTGATTTCGAGACTGTTTTTGGCAAGCTCCATCAACGACAATAATCTGTCTGTAAACTCATCTTCATTTTTGGAGAGATACCCTAACCTCGGTAAATTTATTGTTACAACGCCTATGGAACCTGTCAGAGGATTCGCTCCGAAAAGGCCACCGCCTCTTTTTCTCAACTCTTTTGTATCGAGCCTTAAACGACAACACATAGAACGGGCATCCTCCGGCGACATATCCGAATTTATAAAATTTGCGAAATAGGGTATCCCGTATTTTGCGGTAGAATGCCACAAAACATCCAAATTTTCATTATCCCAGTCAAAATCTTTCGTTATATTGTAAGTGGGTATGGGAAACGTAAATACCCTTCCGTCCGCATCACCTTCGGATAAAACCTCCAAAAAAGCTCTGTTGAGCATATCCGCTTCCTTCTGAAAATCTCCGTATGAGCTATTTTGCATCTTACCGCCAATTACAACAGCTTGATTTTTTAGATATTCCGGTATCTTTAAATCCATTGTAACGTTTGAAAAAGGCGTTTGAAAGCCAACTCTGGTAGGAACATTCACATTAAAAACAAACTCCTGCAAAGCCTGCTTTATTTCGGTATAATTCAACTTATCATAAGCAATAAACGGAGCAAGCAGTGTATCGAAATTGGAGAAAGCCTGAGCGCCGGCAGCCTCTCCCTGGAGCGTGTAGAAGAAGTTGACAATTTGTCCCAATATGGTTCTGAAGTGTTTGGCAGGCTTGCTTGCCACCTTGCCTTTGGCTCCCCTAAAACCTTTAATCAATAAGTCGTTTAAATCCCACCCCACACAATAGACCGACAGCAAACCCAAATCGTGTATATGCAAATCCCCTTGAATATGGGCTTCTCTGATTTCTTTCGGATATATCTTATTCAACCAATACGCTTTGCTTACATTTGAGGAGATATAGTTATTCAATCCCTGCAAAGAAAAGCTCATATTGCTGTTTTCCTTTACCTCCCAGTCCATTTTATCAAGGTAGTTTTCAACAAGGTTCACATCCGCCATGTTTTTAATTTCGCGCAGCTTGGAGTGCTGTTCCCTGTAAATAATATAGGCTTTAGCCGTTTTGGTAAAAGGAGAAGATATTAAAACCTCCTCTACAATATCCTGTATCTGCTCTACGGTAGGTGTTTTGTCTCCGAACATCTGATATGCCAGATTTAAAACCTTTATGGTGAATTTTTCAGCCACATCCCTTTTAAATTCCTTCGTGGCATCTCCGGCTTTCTCTATTGCATTAGTTATTTTTTCGGCATCAAAATTTACAATGCGCCCGTCTCTTTTGACGATAGTTTTAAACACAACTATTCTCCTTTATTTCTTAATACTGTATATTTCTATAATTATTTTATAAGGTAATTGGAATAATCATAATCCTATGGAACCTCCCGTTCTTTGCTTTCGGGCAAGTCTCCTGGCTCGGCTTCACCCTACTCTTTCCACCTTCCCACCTCAAAAAAGGCAGTGGCTATACGGAAATTTCGTCAGCCTCACAGTTGCGGGGGCAGCGTGGGATTTTCACCCATCTTCCTTAAACCCGATAACCTAATAATATCAAAAATTTTAAACTCCCGCAAGTAAATAAATTTACTTATCGAATAATATATAAAAATTACTTAAGGGGAGCTTCAAACAGGTGTTTTAAACAAGCGAAAGTAAGTTCATAAAAATTAGAAATCAAATCAAACGATATCAAGAATTTCTTTAGGAGTGTTTATGACAAAATCCACTTTGTAAGTCTTTAAAATCTCTCTACCCCTAAAACCGTAGGAAGCCCAAATAATCCTTAAATTCAACGCCTTAGCCAACAGAATATCGTTTTCCGAATCACCCACCACAAAACTATTGTCTATGTTTAAACCGTATCTTTCCTTTAACCTTAAAACGGGTTCGGGGTGGGGTTTTTTATGTTTATAACTGTCTCCGCCCGCAATATCCTTAAAATAGTCCGACAGTTTAAGCTCTTTTAAAATTTTTTGGGCAAACATCTCACTCTTGTTGGTTACTACAAACATATCATACCTACGGCGTAACTCATCTAAAACATCAACAATACCTTTATAGGGATGTGTATTATCAAGCAGGTGGTCTTGGTAGTGTTCCAAAAAATACATATAAAATTCATCAAGTATGTTTAATTTATTGTTTTGCTTCAAGCAATCGACAAGCAGCTGCTTGACACCGTTTCCAACAAATCCGTATATGGTTTTATTGTCAAGTGTCTGAAGATTAAAATGAGACAGAGCTGCGTTTACACTATTGGCTAAATCCAATTTTGAATCTATGAGAGTGCCGTCCAAATCAAAAAAGAGTGGCTTCATAAATGAAAGGTTAGGCACCTTAAAAGCGCCTAACCGAATTTTTTAAAGGCTACTACCGCATTCGTACCGCCAAAACCGAATGAATTCGATATGGCAGCATTTATATTTTTTTCAATTGCTTCATTCGGAGTATAAAACAGGTCGCACTCCTCATCAGGGTTTTCCAGATTTGCCGTAGGCGGCACCAAAGAGTTTTTGATTGCCAGAATGCTAAAAACAGCTTCAACCCCTCCGGCTGCACCCAAGAGGTGTCCTGTAACGGATTTGGTTGAGCTTATGGTTAATTTATAAGCATAGTCCTTAAATACCTCTTTGATGGCTTTAGTCTCTATTATGTCGTTAAAATAGGTTGAAGTTCCGTGCGCATTAACGTAGTCTATGTCTTCGGCATTGAAACCGGCATCGTTAAGTGCCATTTTTATCGCATAAACAGCACCTTCGCCGTCGGGAGACGGTGCTGTATAGTGATATGCATCATCACTCATACCGAATCCTGCAAACTCCGCTATAATATCAGCCCCTCTTTTTTTGGCGTGCTCATACTCCTCAAGAACTATAACTCCTGCTCCTTCGCCTACTATAAACCCGTCTCTATCTTTGTCAAACGGTCTTGAGGCTTTATGGGGCTCGTCGTTTCTTGTTGATAGGGCTTTCATATTGGCAAAACCGGATATTGCAAGAGGTGTAATCGTTGATTCTGTCCCTCCGCAAACCATAACATCGGCATCACCGTACGCTATCGTTCTTGCCGCAAGTCCTATTGAGTGAGTTCCTGTCGCACAAGCCGTAACATCGCTGAAATTAGGTCCTTTTAGGTGAAACTGCATTGCAATATTCCCACCTGCCATATTGATAACGGCTATGGGAATAAAAAACGGGGATACACCCTTTTGCCCCCTTTTTAAATATGCCTCGTTGAACTTCTCTATCGTTGAGAGCCCGCCTATGCCGGAACCAACACTAACACCTATCCTAAAAGGATTTTCCTTTTCAATATCCAACCCCGACATATCCAAAGCCTCTTTTGCTGCTGCTATGGCATACATCGAGAACAGGTCAATCTTTTTTATATCTTTTTTGGCAACGTAATTTTCCGGCTTGAAGCCCTTGACCTCTCCGGCTATTCGAACACTTAATCCGCTCGCATCGAAACGGGTTATTTTGTTGATACCGCTTACACCCCTGCAAGCATTTTCAAAGCTCTCTAAAGCAGATAAGCCGACCGGGGTTACAGCTCCCAGACCCGTAACAACAACACGCTTTGCCATACACATTCCTATTTGTGCTGTTCTACATAGTCAATCGCATCTTGAACCGTAATAATCTTTTCCGCATCCGAGTCAGGTATATCAATGCCAAATTTCTCCTCTATAGCCATAACAAGCTCTACCGTATCCAAAGAATCGGCTCCGAGGTCCTCAACAAACTTAGCCTCAGGCTTAACCTCTTCTTCATCAACCCCCAACTGCTCGATAATAATCTGTTTTACCTCATCAGCAATAGACATAATACAAACCTCCTAATATTTTTTATATATACAATCCTCCGCTAATATTGATGACTTCTCCGGTAATATAGGATGCCTCCTCGCTCAACAAAAATTCCACAAGATTCGCCACGTCTTCGGGTGAACCGAGCCTTCTCAATGCAATGGCACCTATTAAATTCTTTCTTTGCAATATATTTAATTTTTCAGTCATTTCCGTCTCTATAAACCCCGGTGCAATCGCATTAACCCTTATGTTTCTTGAGCCGAGCTCTTTAGCCAACGATTTCGTGAAACCTATAATACCGGCTTTGGATGCTGCGTAGTTTGACTGACCCGCATTGCCCATAAGGCCGATAACACTCGACACATTTACAATCACACCGAATTTATGTTTAATCATCCATCTCGAAACGTGCTTTGTGCAGTTAAAAACACCCTTTAAATTGACGCTTATTACCCTGTCAAACTCTTCTTCACTCATTTTTAAAATAAGATTATCCGAGGTTACGCCGGCATTGTTGACAAGATAATCTATTCTTTTATATTTTTTGATAATTTCTCCGACAGCCTCTTTTGTTTCCTCAAAATCAGCAACGTTAAACTGCATAACCTCACACTCGCCGCCTTCCCTTCTAATCTCTTGCTGCAACTCCATAGCCGCATCGGTGTTTGACGAGTAGTTGGCTATTATTTTTAAGCCCCTGCCTGCCAATCTTTTGGCTATATGAGAACCGATTCCCCTTGAGGCTCCTGTTATCAGAGCCACATTTTGCGCAAACCTCATATTTTGCCTTTATAACCGTTATAACTCGATAAGTCAACTATATAATTTATATTCGCCTTCCTGTAATCCCGCTTAAGCATTGATGACAAAACGTTTTTGGGCCCCATTTCCACAAACTCGTCACAACCGGTTTCAATGGCTCTTTCCACATTCTGCAGCCATCTTACCGGCTTTGTTATCTGTTGAATCAGATACTTTTCAATATCTTCCGCTTTTGTTACCGTGTCCGAATACACATTTTCAATAACAGGTTTTAACGGGTTTTTCAATTCGATTTTATCCAATACGTTCGCCATCTTTTCCTCAACGGGCTTCATAAGCTCGCAATGAAAGGGTGCGCTTACATTCAAAGGTATAGTCTTACCGAGCTTCATATCCCGGGCTTTTTCACAAACCCTGTCAACACCCTTTTTATACCCTGAAACTATTACCTGATTTTTGGCGTTGTAATTTGCTATATTGCAATAACTGTCGGCGGATTCCAGACTAACCGCCGAGCACAACTCCTCGACCTTACTATGTTCCTTTGTTAAAACAGCCGCCATAGCCCCAACACCCTCAGCAACAGCCTCCTGCATAAACTCTCCCCTTTTGTGAACGGCAAAAACAGCATCCTCAAACTCAAAAGAACCGCAGGCAACAAAAGCGGAATATTCACCCAAAGAGTGCCCGGAAGCCATATCAAAATCAAAATCGGACTCACTTTTTAATAGGTTGTATATGGCAACAGAAACCGTAAGTATTGCAGGCTGTGCGTTTGCAGTAAGAGTCAGTTCGTTTTCGGGTCCCTCAAACATCAGCTTTGTCAATGAAAAACCCAAAGAACTGTCTGCCTTTTTAAATGTATCCTTAACAACATCAAAATTATCGTAAAGCTCTTTTCCCATTCCAACGAATTGAGAGCCCTGTCCCGTAAACATTAAAAAACGCATTTTATTCCTCTACAACACCGTTTACTCTCTTAATAACCGCTTGAGCTTCTTTGATTATGTCTTCCATTATTTCTTTTACCGGTTTAATATCTTTTATAAGTCCTGCAATTTGACCTGCCATAACACTACCGTTTTGGATATCGCCTTCCCTTGCGGCTAACCTGAGTTTTCCTTCGCCGAATTTCTCCAACTCCTCTTTTGTAGCACCGTTTGCCTCAAGCTTCATAAACTCCCTTGCGAGCTTATTCTTCAAGATTCTGACAGGATGCCCCGTGGTTCTTCCCGTTACTACCGTATCCCTGTCTTTTGCTTTGACAATGGCTTCTTTATAGGCTTCAACAATAGAACACTCTTTTGACGCAACAAATCTTGTGCCCATCTGAACACCCTCGGCTCCAAGCGCCAAAGCCGCAACAAGCCCTCTTCCGTCAGCGATTCCACCGGCAGCAATAACCGGAATATTCAAGGCATCAACTATCTGAGGGACAATAGCCATAGTTGTGAGTTCTCCTATATGCCCTCCCGATTCCATACCTTCGGCTATCACGGCATCCGCTCCTATATCTTCCATCCTTTTTGCCAAAGCAACCGACGGCATAACCGGAATAACCTTTGCCCCGATAGATTTAAAATCCTTCATATATTTACCCGGGTTTCCCGCTCCGGTTGTAACAACCTTAACGCCGTATTTCAAAACAACATTAACCACATCGTCAACAAACGGCGAAAGCAGCATTATATTAACACCGAAAGGCTTATCGGTCATATCTTGAGCTTTCAATATCTCATTTTCAACCCAGTCCGAAGGTGCGTTTCCTGCAGCTATAACACCCAAACCGCCGCCTTCTGACACAGCCGCAGCCAAAGAGGAATCCGAAACCCACGCCATACCGCCTTGAATTATAGGGTAATCTATACCCAAAACTTCGCATATTTTAGTCTTTAACATTACTCCTCCAATGCCACAACGCTACCACTTAATCACGCTTGCAGACCACGTCAGGCTCGCCCCAAAGCTATTTAACAATACAGTATCCCCTTTTTTAATCTTTCCGTTTTTATTTGCCCAATCCAAAGCCAAAGGAATGGAAGCAGCAGCGGTATTGGCGTGTTTATCTATGGTAATCACCACCTTATCCTCACTCAAACCGGCTCTTCTTCCGACACTTTCTATAATTCTTTTGTTTGCCTGATGCGACACCATAATATTTATATCGTCAAATGTCATACCAACATCGTCAAGCACCTCTTTACTGACATCAACAATATGTCTGACAGCCATTTTAAACGTTTCGTTACCCTTCATTTTTATGTATCTGTCTTTGCTTTTGGCGACCTCTTCGGAACAAGGATTTCTGCTTCCGGGAGCCGGCACAATCATAAGGTCTGTGTAACGCCCGTCCGAATGCAGTTTAATCCCCAACATCCCCTCGTTCTCGTTTTCCGTTGCATCAAGCAAAACACAGGCAGCACCGTCTCCGAAAATAACGCTTGTGCTTCTTTCCTGCCACTCTATCATAGTTGTCAAAACCTCGGCTCCTATAACAAGAACCTTCTTTGCTATATTAGACCTTATATAGGAATCAGCTATGGAGAGCCCGTACATAAACCCGCTGCAGGCGGCATTAATATCAAAGCCAAATGCATTTGTCGCACCGAGTTTCTCCTGAACAAACAGAGCCGTTGCAGGAAGAGGCATATCCGGTGCAACAGTGGCAACAATTATGGAATCTACCTCTTGTGGGTCAACATCGGCTCTTGTAAGAGCATCTAAAGCGGCTTTATACGCCAAATCCGACGTTGCTTCATCTTTTGCAGCAATGTGTCTGACCTTTATGCCCGTCCTTTGGGTTATCCACTCATCAGACGTATCGACAAATTTTTCCAAATCCTTATTAGTCAAAACCTTTTCAGGTAAATAAGAACCAGTCTCAACTATTTTAGACCTCATCCGTTTCAACCTTTCCGTATTTTTTAAGCACCCTACAGTTTTCTACGGCAGCCTCAATTTTGTCGTTTATCTGTTCTTTGGAAAACTTGAGCGCTTTCAATATGGCATTTTTAATTGCCGTTGCATTACTTCTTCCGTGACTGATTACACAAGTTCCGTTAACCCCAAGCAACGGCGCCCCCCCGAATTCAGAATAATCCACTCTGTTTTTTAATAAGCTAAAAGCCGGTTTTGCCAACAAAAAACCTATTTTATACCAGAAGCTCTTCTTTATCTCTTCTTTTAAAAATTCCGCTATGATTTGAGGAACGGACTCGCTTGTCTTTAATACTATGTTGCCGATAAATCCGTCACAAACAACAACATCTGCTTTACCTTTGTATATTTCGTCTCCTTCTATGTTTCCGACAAAATTTAATCTGCTTTTTGATAACAAATCGTATGTGCTTACCGTTAATTTGTCGCCTTTGCCGGGCTCTGCGCCGTTTGAAAGTATGCCTATCTTAGGTGATTCTATTCCAAGCATATACTTAACATAAACACCGCCCATAAGTGCAAATTCAAGCAAATTCGACGGTTTGCAGTCCGTATTGGCGCCGGCATCAACAAGCAAAACATTTCCGCCAAGCGAAGGCAAAAGTGTAGCAATAGCCGGTCTTGTGACACCTTTAATGCGCCCCAATGTGAACATTGAAAAAGCCATTGACGCCCCGGAATTACCTGCTGTAACGAATGCGTCGGCTTTTTTTTCTTTAACAAGCCTGATTCCCACGGACATAGATGAGTTCTTCTTTCTCAATGCCAAAGAGGGCTTATCTATCATACCGACCTCTTCGCTGGCATCTTCTATACTCAATCTCTCCTTGTCGTACTCAAAACCTTCAAGCAGCTTTTTTATCTTGTTTTTGTAACCGGTGAGGACTATGTATAGGTCCTTCACTTCCGACAAGGCTTTAATCGAGCCTTTTATGATTTCATCCGGTGCATAGTCACCGCCGTAGGCATCAACGGCTACGCAACTCATTACTCTTGCGGTGTTACGACTTCTCTGTCTTTATAATACCCGCAGGAAGGGCAAACCCTATGAGGCAGTTTGTACTCTCCGCAGTTCGGACACTTGGACAAAGCAACACCTTTGAGTTTCTTGTGGGTTGCCCTTTTTGCAGCCCTTGAGTGTGAAGATTTTCTTTTTGGTTGAGCCATTTTTCTCTCCTTGTATTTTAACTATTGTAAAATTTCCAACGCATTAAAAAAATAACCTATTTCAAAATCAGCCGACTCTTTGGAATCGGAGCCGTGCACTGCGTTTCTTTCAATATCGGTCGCAAAGATAGCCCTTAGGGTTCCTTCTTTTGCATCTTTCGGATTTGTAGCCCCCATAAGCTCTCTGTAGTCGGCTATGGCATTCTCTTTTTCAAGAACCATAACAACAATAGGACCCTCTGACATAAACGTAGTTAAAGAATCGTAAAACGGTCTTTCTTTATGAACTATGTAAAACCCTTGAGCCTGTTTTTTGGTCAATTGAATCTTTTTCATAGCAACTATCGAGAAGCCGTTTTTTTCCAACATATCGATAACCTTGCCGGCATTTTTTGCCGCCACACAATCCGGCTTAATAATGGAAAGCGTTCTTTCTTTCACTTTTTGCTGTCCTCCTTGCTTTTATTTGCATCTTTTTTCACACTGTTTTGAGCCTGTTTGGTCTCCTTTTTTTGCGTCTGTTTTTCGTTTTTATAATCCGTCACATACCATCCGCTGCCTTTAAGTTCAAATGATGCTTCAGAAATAAGCTTGTGTATTCCACCCTCCTTGCCGCAGTTGGGACATACGGTAGGAGGCGGGTCGCTGATTTTCTGCAAGAGCTCAAATTTGTGGGAGCAAAATCTGCATTCGTACTCATAAATCGGCACCTTTTACATCTCCTTCAAGAAGCTTTTTCAAGGTATTTTCGTCTATACACTCTATCTCAACTTTTTTTAGCTTTGATTTGGCACCCTTTAAAAGCTTAACGCAGCTTTTTGCTATTTTAAGATGTTTGGCAAGAAGTTCAACCATAGCCTTATTTGCCTTTCCCTCTATCGGCTGCTCTTTAACGCTGACAATCAAACATCCGTCTTTAAAGCCCAAAACCGCACTCCGCTTTGCGTTAGGCTTTATTTTCACACTTACAACCACAAAACACTCCGCCGCATCAAAGCTTAGAGAAATTAACATACCTTCGGCTGTCAGTCAACCTTTTTGTATAAACAGCTTCGGTATTTAAGTTATGAAACCTACACACAAATAATTACAAAATGATACGCACTAACCCTATCTATCCAAACAAAACGAAAGCCTTAAATAAAGATGATTATTTTTTTATAAATCTGCTGCCCGGTTTTTCTATCGGGATTCCTTTTTTACACAAAGGACACGTCTTTGGGTCATAATTCACTATATTCAACTTAATTAAAGGAAAGTAGTCCAAACCTTGAGGGTCAAAATTGCCCCCTCTATCAACAAGCGCACCGATACCCACAATATTGTTTGAATATTGCCTCACAAGCTCAAGTGTTTCGTTAACGCTTTTGCCCGTTGTCACGACATCTTCGACAACCAATACTCTGTCGTTTTTATCGATGGCAAAACCCCTTCTCAAAGTCAGTTTACCATCAACCCTCTCTGCAAAAATACTCCTGATATCGGAACCCAAAGCCCGTGCAACGTCGTATGAAACAAGAACTCCGCCCATTGCAGGAGCTATAACAACATCTATATCGACACCCTTAAAATGTTCTGCAATAGAAGAACACAATTCCCAAGCATCATGCGGATACTGCAATACAAGAGCGCTTTGTAAATAGTATTCGCTGTGAAGACCGCTTGATAGCTGAAAGTGACCCTGTAAATAAGCGTTTCTTTTCTTGTATATCTCCAATGCTTCTTCTTTGGTTAACATACTCCCTCCATATTTTTCAATATATTTTCAAATGAACTCAAAGGGTTGTCACTTGCATAAATCGGTCTGCCGACAACTATATAATCAGAACCCGATTTAAGAGCCTCACAAGGAGTCATAACCCTTTTCTGGTCATCTTTGTTCGAAGACGGCAGTCTTATTCCGGGTGTCACTATGCTAAAATAGTCATCAAAAATTTTCTTTAAAACGGGTGTTTCCTGTGGCGATGCCACAAGTCCGTCTATACCGGCTTTTTTGGCATTGTAAGCTAAATTTGTCACTACGTCTTCGACATTTCTATCCAAAAACATATCCCTTTTCAATGTCTGCTTGTTGAAACTCGTCAAAACGGTAACGGCAAGAATCTTTGCTCCTTTTTTGGAATACTTATCCTCAAAAGCCTTTACGCCGTCTTTTGCAGCCGACATCATATCAATTCCGCCGATAGAGTGGACGGTAAGCATATCCGCACCGATTTCGCAGGCGCTAAACACAGCCTCTTTAACGGTATTCGGTATGTCGTGGTATTTTAAATCGAGAAAAATCTTTTTATTCCTCTCTTTCAGCACCTTTACAACCCTGTCGGAATATGCCGTGAAGTTTACAACACCCAATTTGAACCATACGGCTTTATCATCAAGCTCATCAATAAGTTTTACAATATTGTCCAATCCTCTCATATCAAGAGCAACTATAATTTTATTTCTCATATTCGCTTTTCCTCACTTTATCCAATACGGCATTGATAAACCCTTTCGAGGTTTCGTTAGAAAACTCTTTGGCAATCTCCACATACTCATTTATAATAACCGGAGGGGGTGTATCTTTCATATGCAGCATTTCAAATATGCCAACCCGCAAAATGCACTTATCCACAAGCAGAATCATATCGTATCCCTGTTGGGCGTATTTTGCTATCAACCTGTCTATTGACTCCTTGTTTTCCAAAACGCCCTTTATTAAACTTTCTGCAAATTCCCTGTCTTTATCGGTCTTTGGAGAATTTATATAATCCATAAATTCATCAGGCGTATCTTGAGTGTTGAATTCTTTGGAGTATATATATTTGACAGCCGCCAAACGAGCTTTTCTTCTCGACATACCTACAGATTCTTATATACATTGACGGTCTCAATTAAAGAGACCATCGCATCGAAACCTTTATTGCCCATTTTGGTGCCGGCTCTTTCTATTGCCTGCTCAATCGTATCGGTTGTCAACACGCCGAAAGATACAGGCGTTTTACCCTTCAAAGATAATTGAGCTATGCCCTTTGCCGTTTCATTCGCAATAAAATCGAAATGCGGAGTGGAACCGCGTATTACAGCGCCGAGACAAAGTATTCCGTCAAAGTCTTTATCAACCACCTTTGACAAAACCATAGGAATTTCAAAAGCCCCCGGAACCTTTATAATTGTTACATCATCCTCGTCTCCGCCGTTTCTTTTAAAAGCATCCAAAGCACCGCCAACAAGTTTATCGGTAATAAAACTGTTAAACCTGCTGACAATAATCGCAACCCTTAAGCCTTTGGCATCTATTTTTCCTTCAACGATATTCATACCACCCCTCTCAAACCTTGGTTAAAATGTGTCCCATTTTTACTTTCTTTGTCTCAAGATAACATTTGTTTACATCGTTAGGGTCAACCTCTATGGCAACCCTGTCAACAACCTCAAGACCATACCCTTCAAGACCGACAATCTTTTTTGGGTTGTTTGTCATAAGTTTCATCTTTTTCACGCCCAAATCAACAAGTATTTGAGCTCCTATACCGTAATTTCTCAAATCGGGCTTAAAACCCAATTTTATGTTAGCCTCAACCGTATCGTATCCTTTATCCTGCAAATCATAAGCCTTTATCTTATTTGTCAATCCTATGCCTCTGCCCTCCTGCTGCATATACAAAACAATGCCTTTACCCTCTTTTTCAACCATCTCCATAGCCGTATGCAGCTGGTCTCCGCAGTCGCATCTTAGAGAACCGAGAATATCTCCCGTCAAACAAGAAGAGTGAACCCTGACCAACACCGGCTCGTCTTTTGTTATTTTTCCTTTAACAAGCGCAACGTGTTCAAAGTCGTCAACCATATTTTTATACACAACAATCTTAAAATGACCGTACTTTGTAGGCAAATCGGCTTCGGCAGTTTTTTCAATCAACCTTTCGTGCTGCATTCTGTATTCTATTATGCTCGCAATAGTAACAATTTTTAGTTTGAACTTCTCGGCTATTTTTTCAAGCTGAGGTCTCCTTGCCATTGTTCCGTCTTCATTCAGAATTTCGCAGATAACACCAGCCGGAATTAAACCCGCCAGCTTAGCCAAGTCAACACTGCCCTCCGTATGCCCTGCCCTAACGAGCACACCGCCTTTTTTTGCAATCAAAGGAAAAATATGCCCGGGTTTTACCAAATCTGAAGGCTTTGCATCCGGTTTAATGGCAGTTTGAATCGTAGTTGCCCTGTCGTATGCCGATATTCCCGTAGTGACACCATATTTCGGATGAGCATCTACCGATACGGTGAAAGCGGTTTTAAATTTATCGTTCTCATCAACACTCATAAGATGCAAATCCAGTTTTTTAATGAGAGATTCATCCATAGGCAGGCAGATCAGCCCTCTTCCGTGTTTTGCCATAAAGTTGATGGCATCCGGCGTTACAAACTGAGCCGCCATTACAAAATCGCCCTCGTTTTCCCTATCCTCATCATCAACCATTATGACCATTTTGCCAGATTTAATCTCTTCTATCGCCTCTTCCACGCTTGCAAACATCAATTTCACCTCTAATTGTAGTATTTAAATAAAGCCGTTTTCCTTCAAAAAATTCTCATCTATCGACGAGCCGAGCTTCAACATTTTTTCAACGTACTTTCCAAGCACATCAACCTCTATATTAACATAATTTCCAACCTTTTTATATCTTAAATTGGTATTTTCAAAAGTGTGAGGAATAATTGCCAATTCAAGATACGTGTTGTCAATCTCGTTTATGGTCAAACTTATCCCGTCGATACACACAGAGCCTTTTTTTATGCAGTATCTATAAACATAATCATCTATCGAAACACCTAAAATATAGAAATCTCCCCTTTTTTGAATTTTTGAGATAATGCACTTTGAGTCGATATGACCTAAAACAATGTGACCGGAGAGTCTGTCCGATACCTTCAAAGCCCTTTCAAGATTAACAAAATCCTTTATTTTCAAATCGCCCAAGTTGCTTTTTGAAAGCGTTTCAAACGATACGTCGGCAGCAAACGAATCGTTATTTATCTCAACAGCCGTTAAACACACGCCGTTTACGGCAACACTGTCTCCCAACTTCAAATCATCGAGTATTTTTTTGCACTTTACATATAACTTTAAACCGCTTGGCATTCTTTGAATCAATTCTATGGAACCGATTTCTTCGACAATACCGCTGAACACTTAGAAGTAGCCCTCCACGAGAATATCCTCGCCCACCATCTTACAATCCACATTTCTTAACCTGCTTACATCGGACAAATTAACCGGTGCATCACTTCCAACGACATTAAAAGCACCGTATGAACCTGAAATTTTCGGCGCATAAAACAGGTAGGCTTTGTTGTAAAGGTTATGCTTGATAAAATAGCCGTGTGTCCTGCTTCCGCCTTCTATAACACAGGAACACACATCCTTTTCAAGTAAATTTCTGCACAGACTTTCAGGCTCAAACTCACCGTTTTTTACATCGCACTCGATTAAATTTATGTTCATCGCCTTCAAAACCCTTTTTTTGGCTCCGTCTGAAAACTCAGAGGTAACGATATATACATTGCTTAAATATTTGCCGAATATAGACGAAGAAATCGGTATTCTCAAATTCATATCAAATACAATTCTCTTGGGCTGTTTGTAGTTTCCCACCCTGCAAGTCAAAAGCGGGTCATCCATAATAATCGTGTTAATACCGACGCCGACCGCATCGTATATTCCCCTCAATCGATGCGAGAATTTCAAGGCTTTTTCTGAGGTTATCCACTTTGAGACACCGCCTTTAACAGCAATGGAGCCGTTTAAAAGCATCGCTGCCTTCATTACAAAAAACGGCTTTCTGTTTGCAATATTTTCTATAAAAATTTCATTTAATTTTCTTGCTTCATCCTCTAAAACACCTGTTTTAACCTCTATGCCTTTTGATTTCAGATAGGCTGCCCCCCCTGCTGCCTCTTTGTTTAAATCGAGCATACCTATAACAACTCGTCTTATGCCGCTTCTTTCTATAGCCAAAGAACAAGGAGGTGTCCTTCCGAAGTGGTTGCAGGGTTCAAGATTGACATACATAGTGGCGCCTTTTAAATCTTCCTTGTTTGCAACAGAATTCATAGCCTCTATTTCTGCGTGCGGCATTGAAGCCCTTTTATGGTAGCCTTCCCCTATCACAACACCGTTTTTCACAATAACGGCACCTACAAGAGGATTGGGGCAGGTTCTTCCTACGGCTCTTTTGGCTAAAGATATTGCTCTTTTCATAAATATTTCGTCAACATCTTTCATATCAACTATAAATACAAAAGCATAAACTTTTTGTCAAAAAGTTTATTAAAAAACTTGCTTTGGCAATTATAAACTATAAACTTATAGGGTGTAAACAAATACGATTTGGGAGGTGTTTAAGATGGAGTATAGTAGCATAAAGGTTAAAAAGGAGAACTATATCGGAACATTGACACTAAATAATCCTGATAATTTAAACGTTTTCACAACGCCGTTGGCAAGAGAGTTGAATGCGGCTTTAAAGGAGTTCGACGAAGACGATGAAGTGAGGGTTGTGGTGATAAATGCTGCCGGCAAAGGCTTTTCGGCGGGCATTGATGTAAACGAGTTGAAGGATAAAACATTTGAGGAGTACTATAACACAACAACATTGATGGAACAGATGAACTTGACCATAACCCAAATGAAAAAACCGGTTATAGCCTCTGTGCACGGTTTTGCCGTAGCAAACGGAATAGGATTAACGGCACTGTGCGATTTGGCGATAGTCGAAGAGGGAACAAAACTCGGAGCAACGGCAATAAATGTGGGTTTATCCTGCATAGGACCATCAATTGCAATATCCAAAAGCCTCGGAAGGAAAAAGACGCTTGAGCTTTTGTTAACAGGAGAAATAATAACAGCCCAAGAAGCGGAAAGAATAGGGCTTGTCAACAAAGTGGTACCCAAAGGCAAATTGGAAGAAGAAACAATGAAATTGGCAAAAGAGTTGGCTTCAAAAAGCCCGCTTGCTATGCAAATTACAAAGAGGGCGTTCTATAAAGCCGCAGACGTTGACATCTCAAAAGCCATAGAAATAGCGAATTATGCGTTTTCGGAAATCTGTATGCTTGAGGATGCCAAAGAGGGCATAAATGCATTCTTGGAAAAAAGAGAGCCGGTTTGGAAACTAAAATAGCTTAAAGTTTAACGATTAAAGCGGCTTGGAACTGTTCTTCAACAACTTTTGTTTCAAAATGCCATCTGTTTTTGGAGCTTATATATTTTACAAGACTCAACCCGAAACCCGAGCCGCTTTTTTTTGCACCAATATCGTTTGAAATAACAACGTAGAGCATTTTGTTCTTTTTAATTGTTTTTATATCTATCTTATTTTCAGAGTATTTTATGCTGTTTTCTATCAATTCGTGAATAACGTTATAAAAATCGTTTCCGTTTGAGGTTATTTTTGCGTTTACTATTGACAAACTTACCTCTTTGTTTGACAAACTGTCTTTAAATAAATCAAGAGTGTCTTTTATCACATCTTCAACGTCATACTTCATAGAATTGGCATTCTCCGAATCTTTTATCATTTTAACTATGTTTTTAAAATCCTTCTCCATAAACACATAAGCCTCTTTCAATCTTTCCAAGGGCTTTTTATTCTGTGTTTCTATGAGTTCAAGGTTGAGCCTTTGAACTGATAAAAAATTGCCGAATTTATGGGATATTGCGCCAAGTAAGAAACTTAAAAATTCCTTATGCCGCTGCTCTTTTTTTGAAAAATGCCTCAACACGGTATAAACCATTACAATCAACAAAAAAGAGAGGGCAAATTCCCACAAAATAAGCGTAAAAACGAATTTGTCCATATCTCTTTTCATATAATCCTTGCTAAAATATACAAAATGTCCGTTGTAGCCGCCGAATAACTGAAAGTTATCAATTTTTCCGTAGTGTCTTGTAATTTTAATATGTTTTGGGAGTTTATAATCCGGCTTTTTTGATTTTATGTAGGTGTAGAGCCTGGCTTCGTTTGTTAGCCTGTCAACCTCTCTGTACTTAAAAAAAGTTACAATCAAAACATTCACGGCTACTATCCATAAAATTATGATTGCTCCGAAGGATATGATAATCTTGTTTTCAAAGTTTATTTTAATCTGTATCCCCTTCCCTTGTGGGTTTCTATTGAACCCTCCGGCAAAACGGCTCTCAATTTTTTAATATAGGTTCTAACGGACTCCTCGCTAACATCACTATCAGACCAAACATAGTTCAATATATCGTTGTGCGTCACAATCTTACCTCTCCTCTTGAGCAAAAACAGAAGAATATCCCACTCTTTTTTGGTTAGAACCATCTCATCGGCTCCGTTTTTTACAATCCTGTTTTCCACATCTATCTCAATATTTCCTATTATTTCCTTACTATTTATTCTATAATATCTTTTACAGACCGCCTTCATCCTTAAAACCAACTCTTTCGGGTCAAACGGCTTAACAATATAATCGTCAGCTCCCAAAGCGAAACACTCTTCTTTGGAACTTATGCTGTCCTTAGCCGTTGTTATTATAATCGGCACATCCGACACCTTTTGTTTAATCTTTTCTATCAACTCTTCACCCTTGAAATATTTAAGCATCAAATCGAGTATGATGATATCGAAAAGTTCAACGCTCAAAGTTTGAACAACAACTCTGTCATCATCTATCCATTTAACGTCAAAATCGGCGTTGGACAAATAGTCGGATAAAGACTCCCCAAGCAGCATATCGTCTTCAACAAGCAGCACCTTCACTTTACAAAACTCCTTATACGCTTTTGCAAATAATACCAACTGGCGTTTCAATAGTCAACAAAGGCAAATTCAGACTTCTCGTCTTTAAATAATATCACAATAATTCTTGACAATTAAAACGAAATAAGATATTCAATATCTCGCATTTGAAAAACTGCCGAGGTGGTGGAATAGGTAGACACGCCATCTTGAGGGGGTGGTGGGATAACTCCCGTGCGGGTTCAAGTCCCGCCCTCGGCACCATCTCTTTTTTTAACCTCAAGGCAATTCAAATTAAGTTTAAGCTACCCACCATCACTAAACACCACTCACCCATTCGACAACTTAGCCCTTAACCATATTTCACACTTCGTAGGTGTGCATTCTGGGTAATGATTCAAATAGTTCTATCAAAATTATTTTATTCACAATGTCCTTTAATTCCTTTATTTGTTCGCAATAAAATTTTATTGTGTTGTGGTTTTCGAAGTAGTGTTTTTTCTTTACAAAAACGAAAGGCTAATGGTCTGTGTCGTTCTTTTTACTTTCTTGTTTTATTCAATCCAAACAAAGCAGATGATAAAGCATTTATGCCTACGCTGAGCGTCCGGTTCGGCTTTAGTCCCAATCCTGCACCCTAAACTCTAAATCCTAAATCCTATATCCTAAATCCTATATCCTATATCCTAACCACCAGTCGCCATTCACTGATAACTAATCGCCAGTCACTAACCGCTAACCACTATTCACCAACTCCCAATTTACCACTCAACCATTCGACTACTCTCCCCCTTTTTTCACACCTACGAAGTGTGAAAAAAGGGGCGGCGTTGATATTTAAAAACTGTCAACAATCGGTTCTTTTGTCGTTTATTACGGTTAGGAGGAAAAAACAGATGAGAGGTTTGTTGTTTGTTGCAACACCGGGAAGTGTTGTGTCAAGAAAAGATAACAATGTTGTCGTAGTAAACGAAAACGGCACACATAAAATACCTATTGGAGCGATAGAACATATTTTTATTTTCGGCGGCGTCCATATCACAACGCCGACATTGCGTTTTGCTACTACAAAGGGCAAGTTTGTGTTTATGCTGAATCAATTCGGAAAAACCGTAAGCGTTGTTCTCCCGGAGCCTTTGACAAGCGACTACAGAACGAGGCTTGCTCAATACAATCTGCTGAATGACAACGAACGCAAGCTGAGTGTAATTGAATTTCTGCTTAAAACAAAAGCAAAAAACGTCGGGTATATTATGGGTTTGAATGAGTCGAAATACAACAAGAGCATTTACATCAAAAGTTTGATTGAAAATGTCAGGTTTAACACCCTGCAAGAGGCTTTGGGCATTGACGGCAACCTGAATTATACCATGTTTGAATCTTTCAGAAACAGTATGCTGCCGAGTGATTTCAGATTTGACGCAAGACAATATCATCCGCCGAAAGACCCGGTTAATGCTCTTTTGAGTTTGACATACAGTATCTATTATTCCGTTTTAATTCCTATGGCTATGTCGTTTGGATTTGACCCTTATCTGGGATTTTTTCATATAAAACGGGGAAAACACGCAGCTTTTTGTTCCGATGTTATTGAAGTCTCAAGACCCTGGCTGACTTTGTTTGTTTTTCAATTATTAAACGACGGATTTTTTCATCCTATGGATTTTATTGTAAACGACAAGGGATGTTTTATAAAACAAAAAGCACTTAGAGCCTATATCAAGATTTTTAGCGAAAGAATTATCCATAAAGACGAATCATTTTTAGACTACAGTGCTGATTTTTTAAAAAAATTCAAAGGAATGATTGAGTAGATGAAGTTTTTGATTACCTACGATATTTCCAGCCCGAAAAGATGGCGAAGAGTTTTTAAAACGTTGAAAAACGCGGGACTTAATGTTCAGTTGTCCTGTTTTGAGGTCGAGTTGAATAATACCCAAATCAGCCATTTAATAATTGAGCTTCAAAAGTTGATAGATTGGGAAGAAGACAGCATATATTTTTTCCCCATAAGCGATTATGCAGGCGGAATGACGGTTAAGTTGGGTAAAAATGAAGAGATAAACGAGAGTAAGGTCGTATGAGCAGGATTGAGAATTTTGTTGTGATTTATGATATTGAGAATACGAAAAACAGGACAAGGCTATCAAGATTGCTGTTTGAATACGGTATAAGGACGCAGTTTTCTGTTTTTGAGGTTGAGGTTAGGCAAAAAGAATACAATAGATTCGTTAAATTACTTGAAAGAAAAGTAAAAAACAAAAAAGATAAAATTTACATTTACCCCCTTGACGGAAACAGTGCAAAGAGGATAAACAGAGTCGGAAATTTGGAAAATTCAATAATAAACGACTTTTTTGTTTGACAGACGAAAGGAAAAGTTTTATTAACTTAATTAATTGGTTTTTTAATGAGATTTATAAAAGGAGGTTGATGTGGAACTAAATAATTTTCAGATATTAAGCTTAGCCGGGTTGCTGCACGATGTCGGAAAAATAAGGCAAAGAGCCGGAGAGAAAATAATAAACGACTACAATTTAAGCTACTGCCCTGAATATAAACACTACCCGTCCCACATTCACGCCGCTCACACGGCTGAATTTCTCGATAAATTTGTTTCTAATTTTAACATAAAGTCGGAAAATAATCTTATCAATATTGCATCTTACCACCACAAGAAGGATACGGATGACCCTTTTGTGGAAATTGTGAAAAAAGCAGACAGTTTGTCGAGCGGTTTTGAAAGAGAGAGTAATGACGAAAGCGGACAGTATAAAGAGGACAGGCTTGAGAGTGTATTTTCTCAAATCTGGTTGAACAAGAAGCCAAAAACCTACTTCTATCCCATTAAAAAATTGGATTTTGATATAGTGCCTGAACTTGAAGGAAAAGAAACTAATCAAGAGGCATACAAAGAGCTTTATGAAGATTTTATGAATGATTTAGAGCATATAAATAAGAACACTTCTTTTGACATTTTTTGGGATGCTTTGAATTATGTTTATGAAAGCTACGCCTGGGCTGTTCCGTCATCTTCTTATTATTCATATCCTCGAATTTCCCTGTTTGACCATTCAAAAACAACGGCAGCAATAGCTCAAGCGTTATACGGGTACCACAAGGATAATTTGAGTGTTGCAAAAATTCAAACTTGCAAAGAAAACGAGTTTATCATTGCTCAAGGGGATTTTGCAGGCATTCAGAATTTCATATTTTCAAAAATGGGGGATTCAAATAAATATGCCGCAAAGATTTTAAGAGCAAAATCTTTTTATGTTTCTTTGGCTACGGATTTGGTTGCTTTTGATATATGCAGAAAACTCGGTTTGACAAAAGCTGCTGTTATTATGAATGCAGGCGGCAAATTTACAATGCTTTTGCCGAACACTCAAGAAACCGTTGATGCCGTAGATAAATCCGAAAAGGAGGTTAACGATTATTTCACAAAGCTTACATTTGGCGAGACGAGATTTTCCATTGCTTATGTTGAAGCATCAAGAGATGATTTCAGCACCAAAGAGGGACAATTTTCAAAAAAGATGGGTGAGGCTGCAAATAAACTTGAAGAGAAAAAACTCAAGCCAACTTTTGAAAAGTATGTTTTTGAGGATTATTTAGACAAGGTAAAAGACAGTGGAATCTGCAAGATTTGTGGAAAACATCCGGCTTTGAATAACGAAGATGGTATTTGCGAATATTGCAACATGTTCAAAAAAATTGGTACAAAAATCGTCAATTCGTTCAATTTTGTTATAACAGATAAAGATTGCGAAGGATGTTTTAATGTAGATGACAGGTATTTTTTGCTTTTTAATTCCAAGAAGATAAATAAAGCAGTTTTGGCTTATGATTTAAATACCGATTCTCATTTTAGCGGAACTGCCAAAAGTAAAATATCGGGATATGTTCCGAAAATCAGCCAAGATGAAATTGATAATGAAAAATATGATAAGGAAGAAGAGGATTTTAAAGAGAATGACCCTAAAACATTTTCTATGATTGCCTATGATGCAAAAGTTTCAAATGAAGATGGTGGATATGTGGGTGAAAGTTTTTTGGGTATTCTAAAAGCCGATGTAGATAATTTGGGAAGATTTTTTATAGAGGGTTTTCACGGAACAGAAAGTATATCAAAGATTGTTTCTTTGTCGAGAATGATTGATTTTTTCTTTATCGGCTGGCTGCAGAATATTTTAAAAGAAAAATACAGTTCGGTTTATACGGTTTTTGCAGGTGGAGATGATCTGTTTTTAATAGGACCCTTTAATCAGATAACGGATTTAGCCGGTGAAATAAACAGACACTTGAAAGAGTATGTGAAAAATGATGAATTTCATTTGAGCTGCGGAATCTATCTTGTTAAGCCGAAAGTTCCTGTTTATCAAATGGCTGATCAAGCGGAGTCTATTCTTGAAGATGCCAAACATCAAGGTAAAAACAGAATAGGTATTTTCGGAAGAGTGGTTTTGTGGGATAGATTTGAGGAGATGATAAAAGATGAAAATATAGTGAATTATTTTAATAAAATCAGCGAAACTTTTAGGTATTCTTTATATCAATTTATAAACAGCGTTGAAGTTTTAAGAGACAAAAAAATGAGCAAATCAACAAGGGATTTGATGTGGAAACCGTTGTTTTTGTATCAATCGTATAGAAACGTTGATAAAGAGATTAGGTCAAGTTTCATTAAGGATTTTGTAGGGTATTTTGAAAAATACGGCGGTGATTTTACAATACCTTTAAGTAATTTTATTTATAGAAATAGGAGGAGAGGATGAACTCAAAAAATCAGTTTCATAGAATGAGTGATGACCGTCAAAATTATCCTTACCATAAAGTTACTCCTGATGATTATTTTGCAGATAAGAAGGACGGCATAATTAGAGAAAATCTTTTTTCGGAAGATGCGGACAAGATAGCAAAAAGCTTTCAAGATGGGATGAAAAATAGAGGTAGTCAAGTCAGAAAATTTTATGATGAGCTTCTTAAAAGAAAAATGATAATTGATTTGGCAGAAGACAAAAATAGAGAATTTGCGAGGCAGCTGCCCTATATTAAAATGGTAGTTTCAAAAGCTCATTACGGTTATAACAGAAAGCCTAAAACAGTCAGTAAAAATTTTAAAAGTTTTCTGGAAGATAATATAAACGGCATATCGAATAAAGAGGAATTTTTTGTGTTTTGTGATTTGTTTGAAGCTGTTGTGGCTTATTCTAAGCAATACTTGAGAGATAATTAGGAGGTTTATGATGAGGCTTAAAGAGCTAAAAAATATAACAGGAAAAATAGTTTTAAAAACCGGACTGCATATCGGAGCCGGAAGTGATGAGATTCATATTGGTGGTATAGATACACCTGTTGTAAAAGACCCTATGACAGGTTGGCCGTATATTCCCGGTTCTTCACTAAAAGGCAAAATAAGGACTATTCTTGAGTGGGCTACAACAGATGTTGTGAGTCAAGGTGGAAAAGCTCGAAGTTCTACAGACTCTCATGACCCTATCGTTAGAATTTTTGGAAATGGTAGAAATGAAAAGGACTATAACGGTGGTCCAACAAGAGTTAGTTTTTCCGACTGCTTTATGAGTGAAGACAAGGCTAAAAGTATGATAGAAAAAGGTGCCCTAACAGAAGAAAAGATTGAAGTTTTAATTGACAGAATTAAAGGAACAGCCATCAGTCCAAGAAGAATTGAAAGGGTGCCGGCAGGAGCTGAGTTTGAATTCAGTATATCTTATAAGGTGTTTGATATGGGCGATGATGGAGAAGAGGATGAAAAGAATTTCAATCTTTTGCTTATGGGTATGAAACTGCTTGAATTTGACTCTTTGGGTGGTTCAGGCTCAAGAGGTTACGGAAAAATCAAATTTGAAGATGTTTCCGTTAATGGGGAAAATATAAATTTTGAAGAGATTAGTGTGGACAAAGATAAGCTTAATGAATTTGTTAGACAGTAGGATTTTGTTATGCAGAGTTTAAAAATAACAGTTGAATTTAAGTCTCCTGTTGGCTCTGAGCTGCAGAGTGATACTATTTTTGGTCAGTTTGCGTGGGAGCTTAGGTATATCTTCGGTGAGGATAAACTAAAAGAGGTCTTAGAAGATTTTGAAACCAGTCCCTTTATTGTATTTTCCGACGGATTTCCCGAAGGTTCTATTGCAGTGCCGTTTGTAAAGCCTCAAAAATACGACAAGATAAAAGCAAGGTTTGGTAATGAATATTATATTAGGATGAAGAATATCAAAAAGGCGCGTTATGTGAGGCTTGATGATAATTGGTTGCACGAGAAAGTTGATTTGTTTAGTCTTGAGCAATTTATTATTGAGGAACCCGTATTTAAAAGTTTTGTTGGCATAAAAAACAGTGTAAATCGTATAAGCAGTACAACGGAGGAGGGGTTATATACAGCTCAGGAAAAATTCTTTATGGTTAATGTGGATATATATGCAAAATACGACGATAAAAAAATTAAAAGAAAAGATATTGAGCAGATTTTTGAAAGCATAGGAAAATTCGGATTCGGAAAAGACAAATCGTCAGGTAAAGGCAGATTTAGAATTGTAAAATATGAGGATTTCCCTAAAATTTTAGAAAAAAAAGATAAAAAAACCTTTATTAGCCTATCAAGCGGTATTCCCTGCAAAGACTGTAATATCCTGTTTGGTAAAACCTTTACAAAATTCGGAAAACACGGCGGTGATTTGATTTTTGGCAACCCGTTTAAAAACCCTGCTATTTTATTTAAAAGCGGCTCAATATTTGAAACTGACAAAATAAAAGACGTTTACGGTAGTGCATTGAAAACCTCTAATTATGATGGGCATTATCAAAATTCATATATGATTCCTGTTTTTGTAGATGTGGAGGAGTAGATGTTTAGATTTAAAGTTAGCTTAGAAACCTTTACGCCCATCCATATTGGTTGCGGAGAGGAATATTACCCATTTGAATATTTTGTCGATGATAAAGAGAAAAAACTTTTTGTTATTGATGAAAATAGTTTTTTAGATAGGGTTGAAAGTGAAGGAAAGTTGGATGAATTTACAAAACTTGCATCAAGCTACACAAAAACAAATGATTCTCTACTTGGCTTTATAAAGAGGTTGGCAGATGATAGTTACAGATACAGTGTTGATATTGAACACAGCGCATTTGGCTATATAACAAAACAGACCGCGGCATTTAGAGCCGGAATTTCAAAATTTATAAGAAACCGTTATTATGATAACGTTTATATTCCAGGCTCAACAATAAAAGGCGCTTTAAGAAATGCAGTTATAGATTTTTTTATGAGAAGATTGGAGATGCGGTTTAAAGATGAAGACAGCGAAGAAAAGATTGACAGAAAAACCTTGTTGAGAAGGGTAAGAGAAGACTGTTATAAGCTTGATGATTTTCTATCTATGGACGAACAGGGAAATTTCGCCCAAAAGGATATAATGAAATTTGTTAAGGTGTCGGATTTTTTGCCTGTTGGCGATATAAAACAAAAAGTTTATAAGGTATTTTCGATAGGTAAACCAAAAAACGATATTAGGGATATAAAAAACATACCTGATATTTTGGAATGTGTGGATAGAAAAAGTAAATTTGAGGGAGAGATTGCAGTTTATCCGCAATTTTTGGAGAATTTAAATAAAATACTGAAAAACTTTCAACTCAAACCGTTCAAAAACAATATATCTGAAAAGACATTATCAACCTGGATGAAGCAGGTATATGTAAATAGGGTTTACCTATGGGAGGATAGTTATTTCGACTTTGCTGCCGATGTAAAAGTAGTTGGCGGAGAAGGATATCACAATTCATATTCGGATAAATTAAAAAACTTCAAGTTGGTCAAAGTGGAAGAAAATATGTTTTATGTTAAACTAGGAAAACATGGCGGTGCTGTTTCAAAAACGATAGAGGGCTGCAGACAAATTAAAATAAAAATTGGCAACACAGGAGAATCTAAAATTGGAAAACATCAAAGCACATTGTGGCTCGCCGGCGGATACCCTATGGGTTGGTTAAAGGGAAAAATTGAAAAAATCAACTGATTCCATATTCCTCATATTTTCTCATAGGCTTACGGATAGTCAGATTGAGGAATTAAAAAAAGTCGGTATATCCAAGTTTGTTTATTTGCCTGGAGATTTGCAAATTCTATGGAGCGGCGTTCCGCCGGATGTGGAAAATTTAAATAGTTATCTGAAACCGATTTTTGAATGGATAAAAAACAAAGCTAAATCGGATGACTGGGTTTTGGTTCAGGGTGATTTCGGGGCTGTTTGTCTTGTTGTTGACTTTTGTTTTAAAAACTCGCTTGTTCCTGTTTATGCAACAACAAAGAGAAATACAATTGAAAAAATAGAAAACGGCAAGTTGATAAAGGTTTCTCAATTTGAACATATAAGATTTAGAAAATATGAAAGGATTTAATATGAATCTTGCAGTTATTTTGGTAAGTGAACAAACCATACCTAATGTGGTTTTTTTGAAGAACTTGCTGGATTCCGGAGAAGGGTTTGATAAAGTATTGTTTATAACAACTGAGAGTATGGAGAAAAAGGGCAAATGCGAAATAATTAAAAAGACTGTTGGTGGAGATTTTGATAGTGAGAAAAAAGAAGTTAACCAAAATATGTTATTTGATGTGAAAGAAAAACTGAACGAGTTTTTTGAGGATAAAAAGTTCGATAAAATTTTCATTAACATCACAGGTGGGAATAAGATAATGTCTTTAGCAACATATATGTTTTTCAACGACTATAAAAACGGAGAAGTAGAGATATTTTATTTACCAATAGAGTCGGTGTGTTTTAAAAGAATAAAGCCCCTCGATGCTTCTGGCAAAGCTTTCGATGTGCCTTTTGAAATTAAATTGACTGTTGATAAGTACTTTGAAGCTTTAGGTGTTGAAGTGGAAAAAATGGGAGAGCCTGTAGATTTGGAGTTAAGCAAAGAATTGTATGATGTGTATTTTGAGAAGAAATGCATTTTTTCTGATCTTACAGACATTTTGAGAAAGTATAGGATAAAAGATGGTAATAAAGAGTTTAAAAAGCCAAAAAACAGAGAAGATGTTAAAAAAGTTCAATGTCTTTTGTCTGTTTTAGGTTTAGATACGAGTAAGTTTGATTTCTTTGAGAGTCGAAAATACATAGATTATTTCAGTGGTGGATGGTTTGAGGAGTATGTTTACGATAAGATTAAAAGCCTAAATGGTGAATACATAAATGATATAAGACTTAATGTGAAATTACATGAAAAATCGAGAGAAGTTGAGGATGAATCCGAGGTAAAGAATGAGCTGGATGTTGTGTTTATAGCAAATAATAACCTGCATGTTGTTGAATGTAAGTCGGGAAATCTTACCAACCAAGACTGGACGAATACGTTCTATAAGGTGGCTCTTTTGAATAGGCGTTTTGGATTATCGGCAACTTCGTACATTGTTAGTTTGGCTGACAATGTTTTTGTGTTTGATAAAAAACAAGATAAGGAGGTCTTGAAAGAAAATATACAAAGCAAGAGCTCTGTATTCGGTGTAAGATTTGTGGATTACAAAAAGGTTGTGTCTGGATTAGATGATTATTTTAATGGTAAATTGAGTAAAAATGCGAATAGGGAACTTTAATCTATCAATAGTAAGCCTTAAGTTTAAGCCTGTTGACAAAGACTACAGGTTTTACGGCTCTTACTATCGAGGAATGCTTGGGCGAAACCTAAAAAAGCGATTTTGC
>JALVUQ010000064.1 GCA_027035575.1 Desulfurellales bacterium
AATCCTCTGATTAAGGCAAAAAGATATGAACTGAATCAGATGTTTGTAGTTAAGTTTGGAGATGGGATTGAAGAGTGAGGAGGGGTTTGGTATAATGGGATGGACACAAGATTGTGGGGATGTCTCGAAAGACTTGTTAATGATTTCTTTTTTGACTGTGAATTATTTATGAGTAGTATAAAAAAACAAAGAGAAAGTTACTCTATAATTTCCCTGATTTTTGTTATATCTTTATTAATAACTCTCACTGCTATTGCTTTAATCGGCACTTTCTGGAATAAGACAGTCAAAACAACAAATACATATTATATAAATGCCATACACACCTATTATATAGATAGCTCAAAACGGTATGTAAAATCCATAATAGACAACTTAGTAAAACAGATGGATAGGGATAGAAAGCAATTGATTGCAAACGTCAAACGCGATGTAAAGTTTGACTCCAAAATATCCAGGTTTTTCATAGAAATATTCGATGCATATTTCGGCAATTTATCAAAGAATAAAGCTAAATTGCTAATGGAAAGGTTTTTAACACATTTAACCTTCACCTCTGCATCAAAATCGTACTATATATTTGATACCAAGGGGCATTGCGTAGTAAATCCTTTTGAGGTTGGTACGGAGTCTAAAAATTTGATTAATCTAAGGGATTTTAAAGGTAATTTCATTATAAAGGACATCATAAAAGCAGCTAAAACCAAGGGAAACGCTTTTCTCAATCAGTTCTGGCCTTCAAATTGGTATAATTTAAAACCGGAAAGTATAAACAAACTCGGCATAACATTTGTGCGGTACAATAGAGAATTTAAGTGGATTTTTGTTACAAGAATAGATCCGAGTGTACTTACGGAAAAGCTAAAAGAAAAGTGGATTAAAACTCTCTCCCTTTACAGATACGGCAAAAATAACCACGGGTATATATTTGTATTTAGACTATTTGATATAAAAGGTGGTAAGTGCCTTTTAAAACAGATAGTCAATCCAAACACACCTGAAACTATAGGGAAATGTTTAAGCGATAATACTACAGATGCTGAAAATAATAGATTTGGAAAGGACTATTTAAGAAAACTACAGCAATACGGATACTTATTTCTAAAATACTACTACAAAGAACCCGGTTCAGACAAGCAAAAAGAAAAAATTTCATACTTGAGGCTTTACAAACCGTGGAATTGGATTATAGGAACAGGCATATACACCGAGGATATACTTCCGTTAATGTATTCGGCAGAAAAAAGAGCAAGAGAACAAGCAGTATCAATCATAAAAATTGTCGGATTGGTAGCAGCCACTGCCGCTATATTAACAATACTATTTTATATGTTTTTATTAAAGATATTACAGAAGCGTGTAGATATGGTTTTGAAGGATTTGGAAGAATCTCTTCAAAAAGCAACCTACATAGATGAGAGCAGGCATAAAATAAAGGAAGCAAAACGTATAGCAAAAGACTTTAATAACTCAATCAAGAGATTCAAACTTTATGAGGAAGAATTTTTGGAATCATTCGTTAATCTTATGGAGGCACGAGACGTTTATACAAAAGGACACTCTCAAAGAGTTGCGCTTTATGCTAAAAATATAGCTATGGAATTAAATTTGGATGAAAAAACCCGGGATTCGATATATAGAGCAGGTCTGCTGCACGATATAGGCAAAATAGGCATTCCTGACAATGTACTTTTAAAACCGGGAAAATTGACAGAGAGCGAATATCACATAATGAAGTATCATCCGGTATTTTCTTACGAAATATTGAAAAACCTTGAGCATTTTAAATATCTTGCAGATTGCGTAAAAAGTCACCATGAGAAATGTGACGGCAGCGGCTATCCCGATAGGTTAACCTGCAATCAAATACCGCTTTGCTCGAAGATACTTATCATAGCTGATATTTTTGATGCTCTAACCACAACGAGGCCATACAGGCAGGCTTTCGGCGTTGATGAAGCCATAGAAATACTAAAAAAAGAAGAAATCGATCAAGAAATATTGGGGAAAGTGGAAAAAAAGCTGGCTGAATCCTTTATACGGGAAAATAGTGTAGAAGTAAAGTTTATGCCAAAAGAGATAGATGTATTGAGAAATAATATATTTAGTCTGGATTATATGACAGGACTAAAACATAGGACTTTATTTTTGGAAAACATTCAAGATTTGATAGATGATGATAAAAAGTTTGTTTTTGTTAGAATAAATATAAAGAAGATATCAGAGATAAATTATATATTTTCAACACGGGCAGGGGATGAAATTATAACATACACCGCAAAAGCACTGCTCAATATGGGAAAAAAGTTAAAAGTATGCAATACAAAGCTTATGTCAAGGGCGTATGCGGATATATTTTATATGGCTCACATACTGCCGAAGGATGTAAATGCAGATAAAGCGAAAGAGATGATAAATTTCGCAAAGAAAGAGTTGTTTGAGGAATTTTTTGAGATTTTTTCAAGCAGCCGGTTTTGTAAGCTGAAAGATATGGACGGTAAAACAATTACGGAATACATTGATTTTCATTTAACATACGCAATATATCCCGATGATGCCAAAACAATAAATGAACTGATATATTTAACGGAAAAGAAAGATTGAACAATTTAATACACCTGATAAATTTCATTTCTACCGAATTTTATTTTTTATAAACACAGAGCCTTCTTAACCGGTCTTTTTTTAACAACGTAATTTGCAAGACAAAAAGCCGAAAGGGTTTACATCTTACTGCTAATTTGCTATCTTCCAAGCGTGGAGTTTCTGGTTAAGTGGGCTATCAATACCATAGCATTGTCTGTAGCGGTTTTAATAGTTAAGGGCGTTTCGGTAAGCGGTATTGTGCCCTTGATTATAGCAAGTTTAACCATAGGATTTTTAAATGCCGTTTTAAAGCCCGTTATGCTTATAATGACGCTTCCGCTTAACATATTGACAATGGGAACCTTTACATTTATCATAAATACGATTATGATTCTCATAGCGTCTCAGATTGTTAGGGGTTTCGATGTAAGCGGCTTTTGGGCTGCATTTGTAGCGTCTTTGTTTATGAGTTTTGTAAATTTTATTTTAAACCTGTTTGTTTATGCAAATAAAGACGACTAAAAAAGGCTGATGCAAATGCCTTTTTCAAATGATTTACAGAGGTAAAAAGATGAGTGATAAAAAAATGCCAAGTCTCTATTTTGATGATTTAAAGGTTGATGTTCCCATAATACAGGGCGGTATGGGTGTCGGCATATCTATGTCCTCACTGGCAAGCGCCGTGGCAAACCAAGGGGGTGTCGGTGTTATATCCGCAGCGGAGATAGGATTTATCAAGGAAGACTTTGCCAAACATCCCAAAGAAGCAAATGTAATAGCCTTAAAAGAGGAGATAGCCAAGGCAAAACAGATGACAAACGGCATCTTGGGTGTGAACATTATGGTAGCAATGACGGATTTCTACGACCTCGTTGTGGCTTCCGTCGAATCGGGGATAGATATGCTTTTTGTTGGTGCCGGACTGCCGTTTGGAATGCCTATGGATGAGATAAGAAAAAGCAAGACTAAGGTTTGTGTTATCGTATCTTCAGACAGAGCAACAAACCTTATTTTTAAATATTGGGACAGACACTACGGCGTTTTGCCTGACGGTGTTGTTGTGGAAGGTCCGAAAGCCGGCGGTCATCTCGGTTTTAAATATGAACAGATTTTCGATGAGAATTTTGCTTTGGAGAAGATAACACCTCCGATTATAGATGTTGTCAGAAAATATGAAAAAAAGTACTCCAAGAAAATACCTGTCATTGCAGCCGGCGGTATATACACAGGCGAAGATATATATCGTTTCATAAACAAGATAGGCGTTGATGGCGTTCAGATGGCAACAAGATTTGTTGCAACATACGAGTGCGATGCCGATATAAAATTTAAAGAAGCATATATCAACTGCAAGAAAGAGGATATAACAATAATCAAAAGCCCGGTGGGTTTACCCGGAAGAGCAATAAGAAACAAGTTTTTGGAAGCCGTTGAAAAAGGGCAAAAAAGCCCGTTTAAGTGCGTTTGGCAGTGCTTGAAGGGATGCCAGTATCAAAAAGCCCCCTACTGTATAACTCAGGCTCTTGTTAATGCTCAAAAAGGAAGATTGGCAGGAGGATTTGCCTTTGCCGGAGCAAATGCCTACAGGGTTGATAAAATAGTTTCCGTTAAAGAGCTTATGGATGAGCTAAAGAGGGATTACGAAAAAGCAGCCGAAACCTAAAAATTTAATAAACCCAAGGAGATATAATGGCAAAAAATAGTATGATAAGGAATATAGCCATCATAGCGCATGTTGACCACGGAAAAACTACGCTTGTTGATGCTATGTTGAAACAGAGCGGGCTTTTCAGAGAAAACCAGAATGTGGAAGAAAGGATTATGGACAGTATGGAGCTTGAAAGAGAGCACGGCATAACCATTGCCGCCAAAAACTGTTCCGTTATGCACAGAAATTTAAAGATAAACATAGTTGACACGCCGGGGCACGCCGACTTTGGCGGAGAGGTTGAAAGGGCGCTCTCTATGGTTGACGGTGCACTTCTGCTTGTTGATGCAGCCGAAGGTCCTCTGCCCCAAACGCGTTTCGTTTTAAAAAAAGCCTTGGAAAAAAAGTTAAAGATAGTTGTCGTAATAAACAAGATAGATAGAAAAGACGCAAGAGCCGAAGAGGTTTTGGATGAAATATACGATCTGTTCATAGACTTGGATGCAACGGAGGAACAGCTCGATTTCCCCTACCTATATACAATAGCCAAAGAAGGTATAGCTCAAAAAAGCCTTAATGAAAAAGGTAAAGATTTAACGGTACTGTTTGAGACGATTGAAAAAGAGATTCCCGCTTTTGAGTATGATGAGTCCAAACCGCTTCAAATGTTGGTCAGCGACATAGGTCATTCTGACTACCTCGGAAGGCTTGCCATAGGAAAGATTGTTAACGGCGAAATGAACTTTAACGACTCTTTGGTTTATATTGACAGAAACGGAAAAGTAAAGCCGTTTAAAATTTCAAAACTTCAGATTTACGAGGGGCTTAAACTTAAAGAGACAAAGAAAGCCGCTGCCGGCGAAATCGTTGTTGTTTCGGGAACAATAGACGACATAAATATTGGAGATACGATATGTGCCAAAGATAAACCGCTCGCTTTAAAAAGGCTGCACGTTGACGAACCCACCGTTGCTATGAAATTTACAATCAACACCTCCCCGTTTGCAGGACAGGAAGGAAGTATTGTCCAATCGAACAAAATCAAAGAAAGACTGTTTAAGGAAGCAACAAATAACGTATCGATAAGCGTGGAAGAAACCGACAGCCCGGATGAGATTATTGTCAAAGGCAGAGGTGAATTGCAGCTTGTAATTTTGATAGAAACCCTAAGAAGAGAGGGATTTGAGCTGTCTGTAGGACGTCCTCAGGTCATATTCAAATATACCGATACCAAACGACTCGAACCCATAGAAAGGTTGTTTATAGATTGTAACGAAGAGTTTGCGGGGGCGGTTACCAACAAACTCTCTCAAAGAAAAGGCAAAATGGTAAATATGATAAACAAGGGTTCGGGAAGGGTCAGACTTGAATTTTTAATACCTGCAAGGACTTTAATCGGGTACAGGGATGAATTTTTAACCGACACCAAAGGAACGGGCATTATGAACTACTACTTCGAGGAATACAGGGAGTTTCAGGGTGAATTCAAATCACGTTTTACCGGCTCTTTGGTTTCTGACAGGCAGGGAGCTGCGGTTGCTTATGCGCTTTTCAATCTTGAACCGAGGGGCAGGTTATTTGTGAAACCCGGCGATAAGGTTTATGAGGGTATGATTGTAGGCGAGCATAACAAGGAGAACGACCTAAACGTTAACCCGACAAAAGAGAAGAAACTGTCGAATATGAGAGCTGCAGGAAGAGACGACAACATCATCCTCTCTCCGATAACTCCGATGAGCCTTGAAAAGGCAATCGGTTTTATTAAAGACGACGAGATGGTTGAGGTTACACCGAAATCGATAAGATTGAGAAAAAGCGTGCTTTCGGCTCAAAAAAGACGAGCCATTGAACACGGCAAAGCCGTTTAACAAAATATTGACTTATTAAAACGGTTTATATTACACTTGTAAATAGATCTCGGTGAATGTTTAAGCTGTTTTGTAAACAATGTACAACAATAACTAAATAGACGGAGGTGTATATGTATAAGAATATTCTTGTTATGACGGATTTTTCAAAAGATTCTGACTATGCCGTGGAAATTGCATGCGAGATTGCAAAAAAATTTGGCAGCACTTTGTATGTTTTCCATGTGGCGTATCTAGACCCCGGATTTACTGTTTTAATTGACGAACAGGAGTTCGCCAAACTTGCCAAAAAAATGGATGAGAGCGTTGAGCAGGAGCTTGAACAGTTGGAAGAAAAAATTCAATGTTTAAAAGAAGTAAACTATAAAAAGGTTTACCACAGGGGCGTTCCCTATGAAGAGGGATTGAAAGAAATCGAAAGCGGCAAATACGATTTGCTTGTGCTCGGCTCCCACGGAAAAAGCGGGGTGAAGAAATTCTTCTACGGCAGCACGGCAGCCAAGCTGGCAAGAAGGTCACCCATCAGCACCCTAATCACAAGACTTCCAAAATAACCGGAAAAAACAGACAAAAAAGCCGACTATTTTAACAATAGCCGGCTTTTATTTTACACTGCTGTCAAAGTCAGGCTTTAGCCGTTGCTTTTATACCCGAACGCATTCTCTGCTCAAGATAGAGAAGTCCTAAAAGCAGCAATCCCGGCACATACATATAGTATTTCAATGCGGGGGACAGGCTAAACGCCTCTATCGGTCCTGACGGATTAAGCAGCAGCCACATAGCTAGAAGGAAAAACGGTATTTCATACCACTTGTTTTTTGTTATAAACCAGCCTTGAAGTGCAGATGCGAAAGCAAAAGAACCGAGTATAGCCATAAAGAAAATCATTATAATCTGAGGCCAGCTTGATATGTGATATAAAATTAAGTCGGGGTTAAATACAAACATAAACGGCAAAATTGCTGTTCTCATATCGTATATGAACCCCTGAACCGCAGTGGGTATCGGGTCTGTCTCAGCCAAAGCTGCGGCAGCATAAGCCGCTAACCCCACAGGCGGTGTATCGTCTGCTATGATACCGAAGTAAAAACAGAACAGGTGAGCTGCCATTAAGGGAATGAAAAATCCATAGTTATGACCGATTGTAACAATGATAGGTGCAGTTAAGGATGCCATAACGATATAGTTTGCGGTTGTAGGAAGACCCATACCGAGCAGCAAACTTGCCATAGCGGTTATTATAAGCAGAAGATAGATATTGCCGTGAGCCAATGTTCCTACAAGCTCCGTTATCATACTGCCGATTCCCGTTGCAACAAGACCTACAACAACACCGGCTGAAGCACAAGCCAAAGCCACAATAACCATATTTCTTGAGCCTGATACAAAGGCTTCTATTATTACGCCTATGGAATTTTTTATGGCTTGTGCAAAGCTAATACCCTCTTTTTTAATTTTTCTAAGTTCTTGATACAAAATTGTAAAGATAAGAATGATAATTGTTCTGAAAGCCGACATAGCCGGGGAGTGCCTCAGCACCATAAGCTCAATAACAAGCCAGGTAATAGGTATTAAATAGTGGGAACCCTCTTTCAATACCTTTTTTGCGTTTGGAAGCTGCTCTTTAGGCAACCCTTTTAAACCGAGTTTGCTTGCTTCAAGATGTGATACGTAAAACAGTGTTATGTATGCCACCAATGCCGGTATGGCAGCCGCCTTTACAACCGCAATATAGGGCACATTAACATATTCGGCTATAATAAATGCTGCCGCTCCCATAATAGGCGGCATCAACTGTCCGTTAATACTTGCCGCAACCTCTGTGGCTCCTGCTTTTGTTGCAGGATAACCTGTCTGTTTCATTAAAGGAATTGTAAATGTTCCTGTTGTCACAACATTTGCAACGGAAGAACCGGAAACCAAGCCTGTTAAACCGCTTGCAACAACAGCAGATTTTGCAGGACCGCCTTTATATCTCCCGAGTCCGGCAAAAGCCAGGTCGATAAAGAATTTTCCGGCACCGGCTTTTTCCAGCATCGCACCCATCAAAACAAACAGATAAACAATGTTTGTCGAAACCCTCAACGGTATTCCGAAGATTCCTTCGGTTGATAAAGACAGTTGGCTTACGTACTTATCTATATCAACACCTCTGTATGCCAACAGCTCGGGCAGGTGCGGACCGAAAAATCCATAAAGGGTAAACAGTAAGCCTACTATCGGCAAAGCAGGACCTATGGCTCTTCTTGTAGCCTCAAAAACCATTATAACCGTTAAAATACCAAAAATCTTATCTGTCAAACTCGGTGAACCCATTCTCATGGATATACCCGTCCAGGCTACGGTTATGTATAGCGCAGATGCTATACCTATTATTGCCAATATATAGTCTATTATCGGTATTCCCTGTCTTTGGGAAAGAAAGGGGAGCGATTTTATGTGATGCTTTTTTAGGAAAGGAGTGCTTAAAAATATCATAGCCATAGCAAAAGCAAGGTGAATCGAGCGTGCAAACGTACTGTCTATGGTTAAAAAACTTGCAATGGAAAGCTGAAAAACAGCCCACGAGACACCTACAAAATAAACGAGATACTTTTCGTATAGATTGAAGTCTCGTAAGGTGCCCGTATCTTCTTTTAACAGTTCCTCAAGTTCTTTTTGTCTGTCTTTTTCCATTCAACAACCCCTTTTAACAGGATAAGTGTAAACTTGACAAAAAAAGCGGACGGTACTTTTACATACCATCCGCTGCTCACAGTCCGGTTAACTTTATTTAATCAGTTTTTTAGGAATGTACTTAATCAAACCGCTCTCTTTGTAGTATTTCAAAGCACCGCGATGTATCGGAGCCGTTAAACCTTCAAGCATATTTTTCTTTGTTAAAACTTCGAAAGCCGGGTGCAGTTTTTTAAATGTATTTATGTTTTCAAAAACCTCTTTTGTAATAGCATAAACAATATTGGCAGGCTCTTTTTTGCTCGTTACGACTGTTGCTTTAACACCGACAGTCCATACGTCTTTTTGAGTGTTTGCAGCCATAGGATAGAATTCCTTAACAGGAATTTCGGCTTTTGCATAGTAAGGATGGCTCTTCAACAGTTTGTCAACAGCAGGTCCTGAAATAGGAACGATTCTCACCTTAATTCTTCCCGATGTAGCTTCTTTTATGTTTCCGTTTGGATG
>JALVUQ010000065.1 GCA_027035575.1 Desulfurellales bacterium
AGATATGTCTTTCCTCCTACCTCTATTTTTATCTCGCCCTTAATAACAATAACAAGCTCCTCGCCGTCGTGAGAGTGAGGGGTTGTTCCGCTTGATGCCTTTGGCTCAAGATACATATAGAGTGCTTCAATAGTTGTATCGGAAAATCGCGGTCTTAAAAGCTCGTATTTAACCTTTGAGCGTCTGTTTTCAAATTTACCTCTGTTGTTTTTTCTTACCACTATTGAATCAACCGTTCTTTCTTCTTCAAACAGGCTAATAATATTGATACTGAGAGCATCGGCAATCTTTCTAAGGCTTGAAATCGTGGGAGATACCTTATCTCTTTCTACTTGCGACAAAAAACCCAAAGAACAGCCGGATTTTTTGCTTAAATCTCTTAATGTCATATGTTTTTCGAGACGGACATTTCTAATCTTTTCACCGAGTTTCATAATGTTTTATTTATAGAACATAAAGGAAAAAAAGACAAGTAAAAAATAATTGTAAGCGGTGCGAAAGCCGATATGACCCTCGCACCGTAATTTTCGTTTAAGATTCGCCCAAGTAGGTTTTTCTAACCTGTTCGTTATTCAGAAGCGCCTTTGCTTCGTCCTCAAGCGTTATTGCGCCGTTTTCAAGAACATAGGCATAGTCAGCCAGTTTTAAAGCCTGAGCTGCATTCTGCTCGACAAGCAGTATGGTTACACCTTTTTTGTTTAGTGATTTTAATATGTCGAACACATCTGCAACTATTTTCGGTGCAAGACCGAGACTCGGCTCATCAAGCATAAGCAGAGACGGCTCACTCATAAGCGCCCTTGCAATTGCGAGCATCTGCTGCTCACCACCTGAAAGTGTGCCGGCTTTTTGAGAAGCTCTTTCCTTCAAAATGGGAAATAATTTGTACATCTGTTCGTAGATCTCATTTAGCTCTGAAGCTTTTCTGTTGAATCCTCCCATCCTCAGGTTTTCCTGTATTGTCAGATTGACAAAAACGCGTCTTCCTTCGGGAACGAGAGATATTCCGCTGTTGGCTATTTTATGTGCGGGCTTTCTTGCTATATCGTTACCTAAAAAAACAATGCTGCCTTTCGGTTTTACAAGCCCTGAAATTGCCTTTAAGGTGCTGCTTTTGCCTGCACCGTTTGAGCCGATGAGTGTGACTATTTTTCCCTCAGGTACATGAAATGATATGCCTTTTACCGCGTGTATAACACCATAATAAACATTTAAATCTTTAACTTTAAGCATCGATGTCTCCTAAATAAGCCCTTATAACATCCGGATTCTTCTGAATCTCTTCAGGAACTCCTTCGGCTATTTTTACACCATGGTCCAAAACCGAGATGCGTCTGCATAAATTCATAACGAATTTCATATCGTGCTCTATCAAAAAGATAGTCAAGTCGAATTTTTCTCTGATTTCTTCTATAAAATACATTAAATCGAGCGTTTCCTGAGGGTTCATTCCAGCCGCCGGTTCGTCAAGCAACAGCAATTTTGGTCCTGTCGCCAGCGCTCTTGCTATCTCAACCTTTCTTCTGTCTCCGTAGGGGAGTTCACTCGCCTTAAAATCGGCATGTTCTCTCAGGTTTACCCTCTCAAGAAGCTCCATAGCCATCTCTTTCATCAACTTTTCGTTTTTTGAGAATCTCGGAGTTCTTAGAACCGTGTTTATTATATTGTACTGCAACTTATGGTGAAATCCGGTTAGAACGTTTTCCAAAACAGTAAGGTTTGTAAACAATCTAATGTTTTGAAACGTTCTTGCCATGCCCAAAGAGACAATTTTATAGGGTTTTAAACCCGTTAAAGGAGTGTCCTTAAAATAGACAACTCCGGATGTCGGCTGCAGGTTTCCTGTAATCATATTGAACACGGTTGTTTTACCTGCACCGTTAGGACCTATTAAACCGTAAATTTCTTTTTCCGGCACTTCAACAGAAAATTCATTGACAGCCGTTAAACCGCCGAATTTCATCGTTATTTTATCACATCTTAAAGCTACATTCATTTTTGAGCCACTTTATTCTTTTTAAATAGGTTAAACAGCTTGTCCCAGGAAAACTCTTTTTGCCCCATAATTCCTTCCCTTGCAAAAATCATTAT
>JALVUQ010000066.1 GCA_027035575.1 Desulfurellales bacterium
ACGACTATCCCGTTAATTGGCGCAATAAATTTTAAGGTACCGGACTACAATAGAGAGTATATTTATGATTTGTATGCTGAAAATAAGTACTTTTTCAACAAGAGCAATCTCGTTATGGTTTCTCTGAAAACAGAAAGACACATACTAAACGGCGGTATAAGAAATTATACTCTTTTCGGTATAAAAGCCGGGTATATATACAACAACAACGACATAACGTTCAAGACCTATGCGGTCTATAAAAACAACCCCATCTCCTCATACGTTTTGTTTATACAAAAAGCCCTCGGCAGGGAGAGGGTTTCGGCTTCGAGTTCAATGGGTTTTTCCTCGGAAATTGATTACAAACAAAACTCGTCGGTTTATTCTGCGCTTTTGATGCAGGATTACAATAAAAACTTCATATATTTTTACAATCATTACAATAATTTTGACAAAACGTTCGGATTAACAGGACTTTCTTTAAAATATCAGTACAATTTCGACCCGTTTAATAAGATAGAGCTAAACGGATGGTATATAAGGGCAAAAAACGTTTTATCCATTAAACAGGAATCCGGAGGAAACCCTCAGGGAAAAGATGCAAATTTTTTCGGAGGCCTGGTTTCGCTGTTTAATAAGTTCGGCAAGTTCAACCTTTTTAACAGCTTGGACTATACGGGGGTATTTAACGATAACAGACCGGCTTTCAACCTCTGCTCGACTATAACATACAATCCGACAAATAAGTTGAGCATATATTTAAAAGGCATAAATTTGCTTTATAAGGGCGTTACTACAAACTACTTGGCTGTAAACCCGCTAACGGGTAAGAGCACTACATTAAATCACATACAGCCGACGGACAGAACCGTTTGGCTGGGAGCGGAATATACGTTTTGAAAAAAATTGTTGTTTTTGTTGTTCTGTTTGTTATAGTCGGAACTTCTTCCATAGCGGCAGGCTTGGATAAAATTAAAATAGATATACTTTCCTCTGTCGCACACGGATTATTCGGTAAAAAAGATATAAGGGTGTATTTAGCCGATAGTTCTTTTTTGAAAGAGGTTCCCGATAAAAATTATAACGGCTTGATTTTTACGGATAACTGCAGCGACTCTCAACTTATAATAGCCGACAGTATTAAAAAGTTAAGCAAAAGGTGCTTGAAAAAAAGCATATTTGCCACGAATTACCCCCTTTATAAAAGTAAATATGCCATAGGAGCTTTATTTTGGCAGAAAGGAAGACCTGTCCTCATATTAAAGAAAAAAGCTTTAATAAAGAAACACATAAAGGTCGGTTCTAATCTTGAAAAATATTTACAATAAAACAATCAATATTTTTAACAGAGCAAAAAACGTTTTTAACTTACAAAAAATTCTGATATTTATTATGCTTGCGCTGTTTTTCTCATTGAGCTGGACATACTACAGTTTTATCAAATCAACAAAATTGACGTTTCAAAATGTTAAATCTTCCGAGATTAAAAATATCAGGACACTGTCTTTAATTATAGAGAAGAGCTTGAAGTACGATATGAAGCGCCAAAATATACCGGATAGTTTTTCTTTGAAGAGAACAATCGAGATATTGACTAAAAGCTCAAAATTAAGAAAAGAGCTAAACGGTGTTTTGTCTTTATTTATAACGGGAACTATTCGGTATGTTTATATTATCTATAAAGACGATAAAGGGGCATACAGATACCTGCTTGACGGTTCTTTGCCTTTATCGGAAAGAGGAGCGTTTAAACAGATATTTATACCGGTCAATGCCGAATTATGGCATACGTGTTTTAAAACAAAAAAAGATGTTTATGGAGTGCAGAATAAAAACAACAAGGTCTTTGGTCTTTGGGTGACCTATCTCCACCCGATTGTTTATAAGAACAGTGTACAGGCTGTTTTGGCACTTGATGTTTCTTCTAACACATACAGTAAATTGGAGGATGTACTTGCGCCTTCGAGGCATTATCTAAAATATATGATTATCTTTATCTCAATTACAATCTTCTGTATCCTTATGGAAACGTTCCTGCTTTTCAGGGAACAAAGAAGAAGAAGGATAGACCCGTTGACCGGACTGTATAACAGAAGCTATTTGAAGGAGCTTGAAAAAAACGTTGACTTGAAAAAAATAGCTGTTGCGATAGTGGATATAGATTTTTTTAAGAAAATAAACGATACCTACGGTCACGACTACGGAGACCTTGCACTTAAAAATGTTGCAAAGAAACTTATGCTATACACAAGGGATTACGACGTAATTATCAGATACGGCGGAGAAGAGTTTGTTGTCATATTTAAAAATTATTACGGGTACAAATCCAAAAAAGCCATAAGGAACATAGTAAAGGTGGCAAAGAGAATTCAGAGGAAGATTTCTTTGAAGCCTATGCGGCTTGACAATGTTGAATTAAATATAACTGTTTCGATAGGTATAGACCCGTTTACCTTTAAAAGAAAATCGTTAAACGAATCCATTACTATGGCTGATAAGGCTTTGTATATCGCAAAACAAACAGGCAGAAACAGGGTTGTATCGGCAAGATTTAACGATAAAGATAAGGCAGAGACAGGTTTGAAAACCTATGTGGAATCTTAGTTTTTTGTTTTTAAAATCGTGATTACCTGCTTTTATAAATACTTGCAAGACCGCCCAAAGAGGTCTCCTTGTATTTTTTGTTCATATCTTTGCCTATTTCCATCATAGTTTTGACGGCATTATCGAAACTTATCTGGTGTTTTGCACGCGACAGCAGGGCAAGATTGGCGGCATTTAAAGCCGATACTGCGGCGGCGCCGTTTCTTTCGATGCATGGAATTTGAACAAGTCCTGCAACCGGGTCACAGGTTAAACCGAGGTGGTGTTCCAGCCCTATTTCAGCGGCAAATTCAATCTGTTCCATTGTGCCGTCCATAAGATAACAGGCTGATGCCGCAGCCATAGAGCAAGCAACCCCTATTTCTCCCTGGCATCCGACTTTAGCTCCTGCTATGGAGCCGTTTTTAATAACAACGCTGCCGATAAGACCCGCAACCTTCATAGCATCTATAATTTTATCATCACCAAAGCGATATTTTTCCTGAATGGTGCGCAGGACAGCCGGCAAAACCCCTGACGAACCGCTGGTCGGGGATGTGACTATTAAAGCGCCGTCGGCATTTTCTTCGGCAACGGCTATTGCATATATGCTTGTTAAAGTAACCTCTTCGGAGAGCATACGCCACAAACGAAGGTTCTTGACATATTCGTCAAACATCTTTGCCGCCCTTCTTTGCAGTTTTAACACACCCGGCAGAGTTCCTTTTGTTTTTAACCCTTTTTCTATGCGCTGTTTCATTATCTTCCGGCGTTTTTTTAACTGCTCGTTTATGCTTTCCTTGTTATTAAAATATGTTTCTTCTTCAAAAAAATCCGAAAATTTTACAAAATCCATACCGTTTTTCTTGCAGAATGCAATTATTTCGTTTAAATCTTTAAAATCACAGGCTTTTTCGTTTATATTTCTGTTAGTTGTTTCTTTTTCAAGCATTCCGCCGCCAATGGAGTGATACTCCTGTTTATCGATAACAGTACCGTTTTTTATCAACCTGTATCTTACCGTATTCGGGTGGGAGAGGTTTTTAAAGCTTTTGTTCCAAATGATATTTTTATCCGGATTGAAGGGTATTTTGAAGCCGTTTATGTCTATGTAGCCTCTGTCTGTTATGGTTTTGTATATTTCAAGAAATCTTTCGCCATCTTTTTCAACATCGAGTCCGTTCAAACCGCAAACAACCGCAATGTCGGTCAAATGTCCTCTGCCCGTTAAAGCAAAACTTCCACACAGCTCCACCTCAACACTCGAATTCGTCAAATCGCAGCCCGATATCCTGTTTCTGAAAAACAGCCCGCTTTTTAGGGCTCCGAGCGTATGAGAAGAACTCGGACCTATGCCTATTTTAAAGACGTCAAGTACGGACGGCAGAATCATTCTCACCTCGTTCTAAGTTCATAAAACGGTGTCACCTTTTAATTTTACGTATGAAAAATATCATTACAAGTAAAATGATGGCAAAAGCGGTTAAGTAATCCAGTCTGTCGAATAAGTTACTCAACAACTTCAGACCCTCATTTGACAGGTACCCGAAACCGATATATGCCGCACCCCACAAAATCCCGCTTAAAATTGCCCAAAACAGGAAAGCTGCGGTGTTCATTTTCATTGCACCTGCAACAAACGGAATAACAGGTCTTAAAAAACCTATAAATCTTCCGAAAAATACGCTTATTCCCCCGTGCTTTTTGAAAAATATCTCACCTTTTGAAAAATAGTCCCTGTATTTGGCGTATATTTTTGTTGTTGTGACATAATCAAAATACTTTTTGCCCAAAACAAAACTTGCCAAATCAGCCAAAACAGCGCCGAAAATAGCAAAAACCATTAGCCAATATATGTTGAAATATCCTTTTGCCGATAATAGACCCGCCGTTACCACAATTGCAGCTCCGGGGACTATCAAACCCAAAAAGGCAAACGATTCCGTAAATGAAACAATAAAAATGAATACATAAACATACAGGCTGTTGTTTTTTAGCGATAAAAGAAGCTGTTTTGAAAATTCCTCCATAGCGTTTATTATAGTGCAAAACAAAAAAAGTGTAAATGCTTAAAAAACGGCTGAACCTTTACAATATGAAATTTTTGTATTACAATTTTTATATGAGGAATTTACCGAGATACAAAAAGTGTTTTGTCTGCGGCAAAGAAAACCCGATTGGATTGAATATAACGTTTAAGACCGATGAAGAGAGGGTGTATGCTTCCTTTAAGCCCGATGCAAAGTATATGGGTTATGAAAATACGCTCCACGGCGGCATTGCGGCATCACTGCTCGATGAAACTATGGGTTGGTCGTGCAGCATAAAGACAAAAAAACTCTACTACACCGTTGAGCTTACAGTTAGGTATAAAAAGCACATAAAGGTGAACGAGCAGCTGTTCGTTGAGGCTTATATGGTCAAAAACAGGCATCTTGTAGGTTTTGCTCAAGCTGTTTTGAAAGACAAAGAGGGTAATATACTTGCAACTGCAAGCGGGAAGTATTTACCGATAGATGAGAAAGAAGAGGATAGAGTTTACAGCCTTCTCCACCACGAGCCGGAGGATGAAAAACCCGTAACAAAAGACGATATTTAAGCAAAACGGATTTATCTGCTGTTTATGCAAATCTTATTTAAATTCCTTAAAAAGTGTTTTCGGATGCCGTTGAAAGCATTGAATTTAATGCAGCCCTCATAGCATAAAACGGACACTTTTTTGCCGTTTTTAAAGTGTATTTCAAGCTCATCGCCAATTGAAAAAACGGAATTTCTTTTTATAATTATCTGCTTGATTTCTGAAAAGTCTGCTTTAAAAAACCCTTGTTTGCCTGTACATTCGAATGTATTATTTTCTATCAACCCCATTATCGGAAGGTTGTTTTTGTTAATTAAAACGTCAAACCCCTTTAAAGATTCAACTGCTTTGACAATCCATTCATACTCCTGATGACTGTCTTTTGTTTTTGCTTTTATAAATTCGATAAGTTCATCAAAATATAAAATTCCCTCCTCAAACGAGTGAATCTCGGAGATGTCCGCCTCATAAGAAAAAACGGAAACAGAAACAAATTTTACGCTTAGAAATCGTTTGTCTTTATTTACCAAATGGCTTTTTAGTGTTTTGGCGAACAACTGCGACTGTTTTTGAGGGTTTTTTATCGTTTTTGCCCTGTAGCCTTGATATCTTCTTGTAAACGGTTTGTAGTTTTCCTGAATTATACCGTTTTTTGAGGCAAATATTTTCCCTTTCACTCTTTTTATCTCTATGCAAAATACAAAATTACTCCAAATAAGTATTATGTCAGACTCTATGTAGCGCGATTTTAATTTGGGATGTTTTAGGATTTTGTTTGTAAACAGAGGTTTATTTAGCTGCAGGAGCATATTTTTTACATACAGCTCAGCCTTTTGTCCGAATATATGCTTTGTGTCGGGATTTATATTCTTAAATGAAAGAAATACCCTTTTAATCCTATGTGAGAATCCGTAACCCATATTGTCATTGTATTGATTATATATCTCCTTGAAAAGACCTTTGTATTAGTTTACAATTTTGTGCGGTTGGTGTTGCAGTCGTATTAAAAAATAAAAACTAACGGGAGGAGTTAAATGAAAAAGATAATAGAAACCGAAAAAGCCCCAAAGGCTTTGGGGCCCTATTCGCAAGGGATTGTAAAGGACAATTTCTGTTTTGTGTCTATGGAGTTGGGAATAGACCCTAAAACAAACAAACTCGACAACTCCTCCATAGAAAATGAAACAAAACAGGCTCTTTCAAATGTTGAAAATATATTAATGAAAGCCGGTTTTACTATGGATGATGTTGTTAAGGTTACGCTTTATATAAGAGATTTGTCTCTGTTTACAAAAATTAACGACGAATATGCAAAATTTTTTAAAAAGGATGCTCCTGCAAGAGCCCTGGTTGTTCAGGCTGCTATGCCTCTTGATGCAAACGTTGCCGTTGATGCCGTGGCAGTGAAAGACGGCATATCAACCGAAGAAATTAATTATGTAAACAGGTAGCAAAATGAATCTTGCTTTTAAAATAATCAGCTCTTTGGAAAGCTCAAATAACAAAACGCTGAAGTTTGAAGACAAAACCCATACTTTTAAAGATATTGCAGCCAATATAAAAAGAGCCTCCGGTCTTTTAAAGGGTTTGAGAGTCGGCTATCAAGACAGGATTGCCGTTCAGTTGCCGAAATGTATGGAGTTTATATATTTTCATTTTGCAAACCTTTTAAACGGTGCCGTTACTCTGCCTTTAAACCCGGATTACTCAATAAAGGAGGTTGAATATTTTTTAAGCGATTCCGAAAGCAGGCTGTTTATTACGACCTCCAAAAACGCAGAAAGATTGAAAAGCGTAACGGATAAGCTAAAAATAGACGTTTTAACGATTGAAGATATCGGTTTGTCATCATATAAAGCAAACGAAACCTATTTTGAAACAAAAGACGACGATGTTGCAATAATAGCTTATACCTCAGGCACAACAGGAAGAAGCAAGGGAGCAATGATTACGCACTCCAATCTTATAAACAATATGGAAGCGCTGCGGAAGCTCTGGAGATTGAGTGAAAATGATAAAATACTGCACACCCTTCCCATATTTCACGTTCACGGTCTTGTTGTTGCTCTCCAGGGCGCTTTTAATGCCAAAATGGATATTGTTATGCACACCAAATTTGATGCCGTAAAAGTTTGGGAGACGATAGAATCTCAAAAAATAACCCTCTTTATGGGTGTTCCGACACTTTATCAAAGGCTTGTTGATGCTTGGGATAAGCTTAAAAGAAAACCGGATATATCGTCTATGAGGTTATTTATATCCGGTTCGGCACCCCTGCCTGAGATTTTGTTTGAAAAATTTAAGAATATAACCGGTCATACGATACTTGAGCGTTACGGAATGAGCGAAGCTGGAATGATAGCCTCCAATCCTTATAAGGAGAGTGAGCGAATTAAAAAGAGTGTTGGATATGCCCTTGAAGGATGCACTCTGAAGGTTGTAAAGGATAATAAATACGCCCCCGCTTTTGAGGTGGGCGAGGTTTATATAAAAGGCAACAACGTCTTTAAGGGTTATTGGCAAATGCCCGACAAAACAAAAGAGTCCTTCAAAGACGGCTGGTTTAAAACCGGAGATTTGGGATATGTTGATGAAACGGGCAGGCTGTTTCTCGTTGGCAGGGCTAAAGAGCTTATAATAACCGGCGGATTGAATGTCTATCCCAAAGAGGTTGAGTATGTGCTTGACAGGCACAAGAGTGTGAAAGAGTCGGCGGTTTTTGGTGTTAAGGATAGTGACTTCGGTGAGCGTGTTGAGGCTGTAGTTGTTTTAAATGACAAAATCCGCACAAATCCTGATGAGATTATTGAGTTTTGCAAAGAAAACCTTGCCCGTTACAAATGCCCCAAATCGGTTCATATTGTTGATGAAATACCGAAAAATGCTATGGGAAAAATACAAAAGCATATTTTATCCGAGAGATACGCTAAAAATGAGTGAAAGATGAAAATATACCCTGAGTGTTATAACTGTTTTATATCCCAAGCCATACGAAGCTCAAAAATACACACAAAAGACAGGCAGAAGATTTTGAGTGTGGTTCAGGGGGTTGTTAATGTTCTTGTCGGTATAGACCATTTTGTTCCTCCACCGTTAATTAGCGAGAATGTCTATGGGACGATAAGGAAAATTTTGGGTGTTGACGACCCGTATGAAGCGATAAAGAAAAAATACAGCGATATTGCATTAAACTATGTCCCTTATGCCAAACAACTTATAAAATCTTCCAAAGACCCGCTTGGCTGCGCTCTAAAACTTTCACTTTCGGGTAATATTATAGATTTCGGAAGCGAGATAAAGCGTTTTGACATTAAGAAAACAATTGAAGAGACCGTAGAATCGGGCTTTGATATTAACTATACAAATGAATTCAGACGTAACTTGCAAAAGTCGGAAAAACTCGTTTTACTTGCCGATAATGCCGGGGAGTCGGTTTTTGACAGGGTTTTGCTTGAAACGATAAGAGAGCTTTATCCGAATATAAAAATATATGTTTTTGTCAGAGGAGGACCTATCATAAACGATGTAACAAAAAAGGATGCCATCTATGTAGGTCTGGATGGTATATCTGAGATTGTCGAGGCAGGCAGAGCCATTCCGGGATTTTGGCCTGCTCATTGCAGCGATAAGTGCAGAAAAATATGGGATGAAGCTGATATTGTAATATCGAAAGGGCAGGGCAATTTTGAAACGTTAACAGAGATAGAAGACAGCCGTATATACTTTTTATTTATAGTTAAATGCAGGGTTGTTGCCGAGTTTTTGGGTTGCGAAAAATATTCTAAGGTATTCAAAAGAAATGGGAAAGTCTAAAACCGCCGGGGTTGATGAGGCGGGGAGGGGTCCTTGGGCGGGTCCTGTCGTTGCTGCCTGTGTTATTTTAAACGGCGATATACCTCATCTAAACGAGATAGACGATTCCAAAAAATTAACTTCGAAAAAAAGGAAAGAGTTGTACGAACTCATTAAATCCAATTCTTTATACGGCATAGGTATGGCATCCAACGTTGAAATAG
>JALVUQ010000067.1 GCA_027035575.1 Desulfurellales bacterium
AAATATCAAGAAAGAAAATTGAGATATTCAGATATTATAAGAGAGGTATTTGAATAGAATGGAAACACTGTTCAAAAAGAGGCAATTACTAAAAAGGAGGGGGTGACACAATTAAGTTGACATTACCTTGCGGAGTGAAAATCGATACTGACATTGCAACAAAATTTGATTTTCTATATATGGAGTTTGATTTGAAAATATCTCTCACCTCTGTCACGGCTTGCAATAAATGGAAGAAAAATATAAACTTGCATCAAAAAAGTGAAGGGGGGTTTTATGAAAATAGCGGTTATAGGCGGTGGAGGAAGAGAGCACGCCCTTGCATATAAAATAAAAGAATCGAAGCTGTGCGGTGAACTTTTTTGTTTGCCCGGCAATGCCGGTACGTTTGAAATAGCAAAGAACGAAAATATTTCTGCTGAAGATATTGAGGGTGTGGTTAGATTTGCGAAAGATAAAGAAATAGACCTCGTTGTTGTCGGACCTGAAAACCCTCTGGCTTCGGGATTGGTTGATGAGCTTGAGAAAGCCGGTATAAAGGCTTTCGGACCCAAAAAGGAAGCTGCAAAAATAGAGGCGAGCAAATCTTTTGCAAAATATATTTTTGAAAAATACGATATTGCGACGGCTCGATACAGAACATTTGACAGCTATGACGATGCAAAAAAGTATGTAGAAAAAGAGGGCGCACCCATTGTTGTAAAAGCCGACGGATTGGCAGCCGGAAAGGGTGTTACGGTTGCTCAGAGTGTTGAAGAAGCTCTGAGAGCTCTTGATGAGATTTTTATTGACAAAAAGTTTAAGGATGCGGGTAAAAGGGTGGTTATAGAAGAGTTTCTAAAAGGTGAAGAGGCATCCTTTCTTGTGTTTAGTGACTCTAAAAATATTCTGCCTATGATAGCAGCCCAAGACCATAAGCCCGTATTTGACAACGACGAGGGTCCAAACACGGGAGGAATGGGTGTCTATGCCAAGGCTCCGATTGTTGATAAACAGATGGAGGAATACATAATAGAAAATGTTATGAAAAGGGCAATTGAGGGCTTGAGAAAAGAGGGCATAGAGTATAAAGGTGTTTTGTATGCCGGATTGATGATTGATGAAAACAGAAATCCTTATGTTTTGGAATTTAATTGCAGGTTCGGAGACCCTGAAACTCAGGCTATTTTGCCTCTTATGGAAAGTGATATTGTTGAAATATTCATATCGTCCATCGAAGGCACGCTTTCCAATAAATCTATAAAATGGAGAGATGCTTATGCCGTTAGTGTCGTTGCGGCTAGCGGCGGATACCCGGGAAGCTATGAAAAAGGCAAGGTTATTTACGGGTTGGAGGAGCTTAAACGGCTTGAAGATGTTTACGTATTTCACGCCGGAACCGCTCTAAAACAGGGTATGGTCGTTACTAACGGAGGCAGAGTTTTAAACGTTGTTGGAGTTGATAAAGACTTCAAGCAAGCCCAAAAAAAGGCTTACGACGCTATTAAGCTCGTTAATTTCGAAGGTATGCACTATAGAAAAGATATTGGCAATAAAGCCTATAAGTGGTTAAAATAACCGGAGGGTAAAATGAAGGTTGCAATAGTTGCGGGAAGTAAAAGTGATAAGGAAATAATGGATGCTGCAAGGGAGATTTTGGATGAATTTGGTGTTGAAAACAGTTCGTTTATAACATCCGCTCACAGGTCGCCGCATTTGACGATTGAAGTTGCCAAAAAGGTTGATGAGGAGTACGAAGCTGCTATTGTCATAGCGGGACTGTCTGCTGCATTGCCGGGAATCTTTGCCACATATACTCAAAAACCGATTTTAGGGGTTCCTGTGGCAAGCGATTTGATGGGATTGGACGCTCTTTTTTCAATAGCTCAAATGCCGAGAGGAATCCCGGTTGCAAGTTTTGGCATAGGAAAAAAAGGAGCAAAAAATGCAGCTTTGTTTGCCATAAGGATTTTGGCTTTAAAAGATGGGGAGCTGCTTGAAAAGTTGAGAGAAAACGCAAAAAAAGAAGAGGAAGATATAAGAACTTTAAATGAGTCTGTCGGTTAATATAGAAGAAGCGTTTTACGGACAAAAGGATGTCTTGAAAAATATAAAGTTCGATTTGAACGACGGGGATATTCTCGGAATTATAGGAGAAACCGGAGCAGGAAAGACCACCGTAGCTAAAATAGTTTCGGGTTTGTATAGGCTGTATCCTTTGAACTTTAAAGGATATGTAAAAACCGACAAGAAAATTTCCTATGTTCCTCAGAATATTACGGAATCGTTAGACCCGCTTTTTAGGATTGAATATCAGATGAAGGAGATTAAAAACGACCTTAAAGCAATAAAAGATAGTCTAAAAAGGGTAGGTTTTAAGGATATTGATAGGGTGTTGGATTCCTATCCGCACAACTTGAGCGGAGGAATGAAGCAGCGTGTTTTAATAGCTATGGCTCTTCTTGGCGGAGAGATTTTAATAGCGGATGAGTTTACAAGCGCTTTGGACAGGACTACGAAACTACAGGTCGTTGAGCTGTTTAACGAGCTTAATAAAAAACTAAAGACTACAATTATTTTTATCACGCACGACATAGAGCTGTTGAACTTTAAGGGATTTTTGATGGTTATGTTCAGGGGGGAAATTGTCGAATTCGGCGATGTTGATGAGATTAAAAATAGACCCTTGCATCCCTATATGGAATTTCTGCTTGCCTGTGTTCCGACGGAGGATATGCACTATACAAAGAATCGTTTTAAAGAGGTAAATATAAACAACGAAGCTCAATGCCCGTTTGTGGATATATGTTCAAAATCGCAAGATATATGCCGTTTAAAAAAACCTGAGTTAAAAAACAAAAACGGAAGGCTAGTCAGATGTCATTTTTGAAAAATAAAAAGATTGTTGTCATTGCTTTTGTGTCTTTGTTTGTCGTTATTACGGGCTTTAAGTTTTTAAACGATAAATTCGTTATAGGTATGCAGCATCCCGAAAGTGCTTACTTCAACGGAAGGTATATATTTGTTTCGAATATAGGTTCGTCTCCTACAAGCAAAAACAGAGACGGATTTATTACAAAGCTCGACAGATACGGAAATATTCTTGAATATAAATTTTTGGATAACCTTCAGGCTCCAAAGGGCATTTGGGTTTCTGGGAAATTTATGTATATAGCCGATTTGGACAGGGTTTGCACGGCAAATATCGATACTAAAAGTATGAAGTGTATAAGTATTAAAGGCTCGGAATTTTTAAACGATATTATCTATTTTAACAAAAAGATATATGTCACAGATACAATGACAAACAACGTTTATGTCATAGACGGCAAAAAAGTTGCAGTGTTTTTTCATAAATCCGATTTTTCTCCAAACGGCATAGCTTTTTCAAAAACGCTCAATGCTTTTGTTGTTGTCTCTTTTAACAAACCTGTTGTGAATATTATATCTTTGTCGGGTAAGCTGATAAAGAGCGTTTATTTGAAAGGTTTTAGCGGGTTTGACGGTCTTGTGATTAAAAATGGAGTGGTTTTTATTTCCGACTACAGGAGCGGAAAAATCCTAAAAACAAACCTGACATTCAAAAAGGTTTATGTCATTAAGGAGTTTAAAACGCCTGCCGCAGACATTTTTGTTTACGGTAATAAGTTGATTGCGCCTCTCCTTGAAGCCGGCAAAGTTTATATAGGCGATATAAAGCAATGAGTTTTTTCTCACTTTTAAATAGGGACGGTTCTGCACGAGCCGGTATTATGGATTTGGGGCATATAAAAGTAGAGACGCCCGTTTTTATGCCGGTTGGGACAAACGCCACGGTTAAAGCCGTTTTGCCGTGTATGCTAAAAGCCGTAGGGGCAAAGTTGATTTTATCCAACACGTATCACCTTTATTTAAAGCCGGGCATTGAAACGATAGAGCATTTGGGCGGGCTGCATAAATTTAGCGGTTGGAACAGGGGCATTTTAACTGACAGCGGCGGTTTTCAGGTTTTCAGCTTGAGTGAATTCAGAAAGATAACAAAGGAGGGCGTGGCGTTTAAATCTCACATAGACGGCTCATCCCATTTTTTTACTCCGGAAAAGGTTGTTGAGCTTCAGTCGCGATGGGGCAGCGATATAGCTATGGTGCTTGATGAATGTCCGCCATATACAACAGATAAAAAGTATGTTAAGGAATCCCTGGATATTACCATAGATTGGGCAAAGAGGTCTTTGAAGGCGAAGGAGGAGTTTCCTATTAAGGCTCTGTTTGGCATAGTTCAAGGCGGGATATTCGACGATTTGAGAAAAGAGGCGGCGCTTGAAATGTCAGAGCTTGATTTTGACGGATTTGCCATAGGAGGTTTGAGCGTAGGTGAACCAAAAGAAGATATGTATAGGGCTGCGAAGATAGTTGCAGAAATACTGCCTCAAAACAAGCCGAGATACGCAATGGGTGTCGGAAAGCCGCAGGATATTATAAACCTGATAGATGTCGGTGTGGATATGTTTGATTGTGTTATGCCGACAAGAAACGCAAGAAACGGGACACTTTTTACAAAAAACGGAATAGTGAATATAAAAAGACAGGAGTATAAAAACGACGATTCTCCCATCGAAGAAGGGTGTAAGTGCTATACCTGCCGAACGTTTTCAAGGGGCTATATAAGGCATTTGTTGAAGGCGAAGGAGCTTTCGTTTTACACGCTTGCCAGCATACACAATTTGTATTATTATGTAAATTTGGTAAAATCGGCAAGGGAGGCAATTGTAAAAGGTTCGTTTGAAGAGTTTAAGAAAAATTTTTATGAAAATTTAAAACAAGGCAGGTGAGATGGATAGATTTGTTGAGATTTTGACAGACCACTTTAAAGATAGACTTATAAGTGTCGGGCTGCATAATGTTGGTGTAACCTCTTTTTTGGAAAATAACGGGATATTTATAGTGCTTGATAAGGTTGATGCCGAGGATTTGCTGAGCATAAAGAGGGTCTATACGAAATATAAAAAGAAATATTCGACACCCATTGTTGTAAATAAAGATTTTTTTAACAAGGCGGCTGATGTTTTTTGTATGGAAATACTCGAACTTAAAGAGAATGCGAAAATCGTTTACGGAAACAATCCTTTTGAGGCTTTGGAGGTAAAAAACGACGATTTGAGAAGGCAGATTGAGTACGAGTTGAGGAGCAAACTGCTTGTTTTGAAGGGTGCGTTTGTCGATTTACCGCTTGATAGAAAGGTTGTTGACAACATAGCATACCGCTCTATGTATAACTTTCTGCTTATTTTGAGAAATCTGCTTCGTCTTAAAGGAAAGCTGATAAATGACGCTACGCTGATAGATGAATTTGAAAAGACATTTGATGTTAAACTCGAAGCGTTTAAGGTTTTAAGGGATTCTCCCAAGATGAGTTTCGATAAACTGCTCGACGTATTTAAAAAATATTTGAAAGAGGTGGAGGAGCTTGTTGAAATTTCCGATAAAATACTTTCTTAGCATATTAGCAGTTCTTCTTTTTGCCGTTTTTGCAAATGCAGCGAACATTCCTAAGCCTGTAGGATATATTAATGATTTTGCTCATATTTTAAATGACAAGACGAAAGCAAAGTTAAACAGGCTTGTTCTGGAGCTGAAGCAAAAAACCGGCGTTGAGTTTGCAATTGTCACTATAAATTCAACCGACGGTGAGGATATATTCGACTACTCTATGAATATGTTCCAAAAGTGGGGTATAGGTCAAAAGGGTAAAGACAACGGACTTTTGTTTTTGATTGATGTTAAGGATAGAAAGTTAAGAGTGGATACAGGCTACGGGCTTGAGGGTATTTTGCCTGACGGATTGTTGGGCAGAATTCGAGACAACTATATCGTACCCTATTTTAAAAAAGGCGATTACAACGCGGGAGTTTTAAGCGGGGCAATGGCTATTGCATCGATAATCGCAAAGGCTAATCACATAAAATTAAACGGTGTGATAAAGCCTAAACCTTTAAAGAGAAAATCGCTTAGTCTTCTTGATATAGTTTTGCTTATTGCGGCTATGTTTGTTTTGGGACCGTATCTCTTTCCGTTTTTTATAGGTATGTTTTTGGGTTCTTACAGAAGCGGATGGGAAAGCCCGTTGGGCGGAGGATTCGGAGGCGGGCTTGGCGGAGGCTTCGGCGGTTTTGGCGGCGGTTCAAGCGGCGGAGGAGGCATCGGTGGCGGTTGGTAGGATAAAAATATCGGAGGTAAATATATGAAAGGCGTATTGGGTAGTATTGTGGTTATATTGTTGATAGTGATAGCTTTTGGAATGTTTTACTATTCCACCTACAACAAGTTGGTGAGATTGGACGAAAGAGCAAAGGCTGCCTGGAGCAACGTTGATGTTCAACTTAAAAGAAGGGCGGACTTGATTCCCAATCTCGTAAACAGCGTTAAGGGATATGAGAAGCACGAAGCCGGTGTGTTTAAGTACATTGCAGATGCAAGGGCAAAACTTATGGGTGCAAAAACCCCTCAAGATGAGATAAAGGCAAACAATCAGCTTGAAGGCGCAATCTCAAGACTTCTTGTAATTGTGGAAAGGTACCCTGAGCTGAAGGCAAACGAAGAATTTACGCGCCTTATGGATAACCTTGAAGGAACGGAAAACAGGATTGCCGTTGCAAGAAAGCGGTATAACGACATCGTAACGATATACAACTCCACCATACGCTCCATTCCGTACAATTTTATAGCCGCCAAGATGGGTTTGAAGCCTATGCCATATTTTAAGGTTGAAAATCCAAAAACGAAAGAGGCGCCAAAAGTCAATTTCGGAAATACGCCACAGACGCCGAAGGTTAAGCAAAATACGAAACAGGACAATGTGACCGACAATAAAACTGAGCATAAAGTTGATAATCAAACCGATAACAAAACATCTTTATCGTGGGAGTTTGTCTATGCGTAAAATTGTTTTGGTCTTATTTTTCTCTATTTTTTTAAGCGTCAACTCCTTTGCCGAATATTCTCACACACAACTTAAAAACGGTCTTGATGTTTACATAGAACAAAACAACTCTCTGCCTATTGTGAATATTACCGTGCTTTATAGGGTAGGGTGCGTTGATGAGTATAACTCAATAACAGGCATATCCCATATGCTTGAACATATGAATTTCAGAGGCTCCAAGCATTTTCCGGACGGATACATAGATAAGCTTACATCAAAGTACGGCGGGGTTGACAATGCCCAAACCTCGTTTGATTATACCGTTTATTTTGCAACAATAGACAAAGACGCCTGGAAAAAGGTGCTGGCTTTTTATGCGGATAATATGAACAACCTGACACTCGACAAAAGCAAGTTTTTAAAAGAAAGAAGCGTTGTTTATCAGGAACGTCTCTGGAGGATAGATAACTCGGCGGACGGCTTTTTATACTACTCATTGCACAATCTTGCCTATCTTGCATCACCCTATAAATGGACGCCGATTGGGTATGCTTACGACATAAGGCACTATACGATAAACGAGCTTAGGAGCTACTACAAAAGATACTATGCGCCCAACAATGCGGTTGTTGTTATTTCCGGTGATGTAAACAAAAAAAGTGCTCTTCTTGAGGTTAAAAAACTTTTTTCAAATAAAAAACCCGTAAAAATAGTCAGACATATAACAAAAGAGCCCGTGCAAAACGGCAGAAGGATAATGTATATCAAGAAGCCGGCTTCTTTTAAGAAGTTGGCTATGGGATTTAAAATTCCGCGTGAAGGCAGCATAGACACACCGGCTTTGGATTTGATTTCGTATATGCTTTTTTTTGGAAAAAGTGCTATGGCTGAGAAAGACTTGGTGAGGGACAATCACATTTTTGCATCTATAGACGGCGGCAATGAAGGTAGAATTTACGATAAGGGGTTGTATGAAATTTTTGGCGATTTGGATAAGAATATCTCATTTGAAAAAGCCAGAAAAGCCGTTATGGGAGAGCTTGCAAAAATCAAAAACGGTAAATTCAGCAACAAGCTGTTGGAGATAGCCAAGGCGAAAGCGGTTAGTGATTATATCTTTTCCAAAGAGATGCTCTCATCTAAAAATATGAATTTCGCATTTTATGCAGGATTCGGTATGTATCAATACTATAAGGATTACTTAAAAACAATCAGGAGTATAAAAAAGGAAGAGATAATGAGAGTTGCGGGTAAATATTTTAAATCTTCCAAAGAGAGCGATTGCTTTTTAATACCGGAAAAAGGAAAGAGTGTTAATTCATCTTTCAGGGGTGATTTAAGATGAAAAAAATAGTTATAGCAGTAATATTTGTATTTCTGGGTTTTTCTTATGCATATGCTGGTAATTTGTACGAAGGTAAGCTGTCAAACGGACTTAATTATAGAATATACAAAACAAACGACCTTCCCATAATCAGTGTTGACATAAAAATCAAAGCAGGCAGCTATTTTGATAAAAAGTTCGGAGAGGCGAATATTTTGGCAAACAGCCTGGATTCTTGCGCTACCAGCAGTCTAACTGCTGACGAGTTTAGGGATATGGTTGATGCGCTCGGTGGAAGAATTTCATCATCTGCATCAAAACAATATATAGACATAACGGCAAAATTTCCTCTATCCAAAGCAGATAGGATGTTTTGTCTGCTTTCTCAAATGTTTAAGTCTAAATTCGATAAAAAAAACTTTGATTTTGTCAAACGAGAGGCTACAGATGAAATCAAATCACTGCAAAACGATAAGGACTATCTTGCCATACACTCGGCATTTGTGAACTTACTGTCTCAAAATGCCTATTCTCATACGTCTTTGGGGACGATAAAAGGCATAAAAAGCATAACGAGAAATGACATTAAAGCATTTTTTAAGAGATATTTTAACACTGACAATATGGTTATATCGGTTTCGGGCGGCAAATTTAAAGAACAAGACATAGCCGATATGATTAAAAGCCACTTTTTATTTTTAAAAAGAGGAAAACGTGCCTCATTGGCGCCGGTTGTTTTTAAAAAAGGGCTGTTTGTTAAGGATATAATCAGAAAACAAGCCAAACAAAGCTACATATATATGGCTTTCCCTGCATTTTCAACTCTTGATAAGAGGCACTATGCGGCAAAAATACTTGCCTTTATACTCGGCGGCAATCTCGACTCGGTCTTGGCAAAAGATATAAGAACAAAACACGGATATGCCTATTCCGTATTTGCCTTTAATTATCAGATGAAAAAGGGTGGGATATTCGTTATAGGTCTTGAAACGCAAAATATATTCACAACCTATGCCGTTAAGCGTGTTTTCGAGGATGTAAAGAACATAGACAATTTTATAACACCGGAGAGGGTTGAAGATGCAAAGAGATATTTGGTCGGAAGAAATGAAATTGCGCTTCAAAGTTCTCTGTCTGTTGCAGGCGCCCTCTCTTCTTCGTATATGCTGAATATTAAAGAACTGCCGTGGGTGCATTTTAGAAAAGAGATAAACAAGGTTAGCAAAAAGGATGTCGTACAAGCCGCAAAAACAATATTTAAAAATGTGTCCATAGGCATCGTTTCAAGCGAAAATTACGAAAAAGAGATTAAAAAAATGGCAAAAGAGTATGGATATTGACCTATATGTCGATAAGTTTTTAATCTTTCTTAAAATCAACAGAGGGTTGTCCGAACATACGATTGCAGGATATGCTGCGGATTTGTCTAAGCTGTGTGAGTTTTTCAAAGACAGGAAATTTTCGTCAAAAAATATGTATGAGTATATCGAAAGCAGTATAATGGGGAAATACAAACCGGCGACAATAAACAGAAAACTGTCTGCCATCAGGGCTTTTGTGAGATTTGTTTCAAAATATGAAGATACGGATATTACACCCGGGGACATTAAAAATGTTAAACATAGAAGAGTTGTGCCTGAGTATATATCTTTTGCGGATATTCTGCCTGCATTTTCAAACGATAGGGACGGATTGATTGTTCTTTTGATGTATGCAAGCGGGCTCAGGGTTAGCGAATTGGCTAATTTAAGGATTTCGGATATTTTTTTCGATGCCGGATTTATCAAGGTGAAGGGCAAAGGCTCAAAAGAGAGAGTTGTTCCTGTTGATACAAAAACGCTGAAATTGATTGATGAGTATATAAAAAATATAAGGGGTCGTTATGTTAAACAAAACTCAAGCGATTTCCTATTTTTGTCCAACAGAGGTAAAAAATTTACAAGACAAGCTCTATGGAAGATAGTCAAAAACAGGTTTTTGGCTTTTGGAATTGAGGTGCATCCACATACATTGAGGCATCTTTTTGCTACCCATATGATTGAAAACGGTGCGTCATTGAGGGTTGTTCAGGAGATGTTAGGGCACGAAAGCATAACTACAACACAAATTTATACGGATATTTCGGATTCGGCACTTGAGCGTGAGTTTCATAAGTCGGAGATTATTTAGTGAGGATTGCGGGTATCATTGTGGCTGCGGGCAGCGGTAGAAGATTCGGATTTAAAAAACAGTTTGCACAACTAAACGGCAGGATGGTTTTGGAGTACAGCGTTTCCGTTTTTAGAGACGTTTGTGACGATACGGTTATTGTTGTTCAAAAAGAAGATATGGATTTTGTGAAAAATCGGTTTGAATTTGCCAAAGTTGTTGAGGGCGGAGTAGAAAGAATGAACTCCGTTTACAACGGACTTGTAAGTGTTTCGTGCGATATCGTTTTAATTCACGATGCGGCAAGACCGTTATTGGGCAGAGAACTTGTAGATAGGGTTTTGAATAAGGCTGTTGAGTTTGAAAGCTGCGTGCCGGTTTTAAAGATAGCAGAGACTATTAAAAGAATTAAAAACGGAAAAATCGTCGGAAGTGTTGACAGGAATGAATTGTACTTAGCTCAAACACCCCAGGCTTTTAATTATAAAAAACTTAAAATTGCTTACGATAGAGCTGTAACAAAAGGAAAAAACTATACAGATGAGGCGAGTATTTGGGAGGAGTTTTACGGTTCTGTTGAGTATGTTGAAGGAGATAAAAAAAATATTAAAATAACGACAAAAGAAGATTTGGAGTTTGCAGAATGCCTTTTAGGGTAGGGTTCGGATTTGATGTGCACAGGCTTGTCAAAGACAGGGCTCTTGTTCTTGGCGGTGTGAGAATAGATTATGAGTACGGATTGTTGGGGCATTCCGATGCCGATTGTTTGGTACATGCCGTATGTGACGCGCTGCTGGGTGCTCTCGGCATAGGAGATATAGGAGAGATGTTTCCCGACAGCGATACTCGATACAAAGACATAAAAAGCCTGTTTTTTTTAAGAAGAATAAAAGATATTATAAAGGAAGCCGGTTTTAGAATTTTAAATATAGACACAACGGTTGTTATGCAGGAGCCTAAAATAGGCAAATACAAAAAGGCTATGAGAGAGAGTATGGCAAATGCCCTTGAAATAAAACCTGAGCTTGTTAATATTAAGGCTACAACAACCGAAGGATTGGGGTTTGAGGGTGAGAAAAAGGGCGTCAGTGCCTATGCTGTTGCAACATTGATTGAGGATGTATGAACGAATTTGCGAAATTTATAATATTTAGCGGGATTATACTCATAATTATCGGTTTGGGCATTATGTTTTTACCCAAAATCCCTTTTATCGGAAGGCTGCCGGGTGACATTATAATAAAAAAAGACAATTTTACTTTTTACTTTCCGCTTGCTTCAAGTATTATTTTAAGTATAATCCTAACAATTATTCTCTACCTTATCGGTAGGCATTAGGAGGAAGTATGTTTTCGTTGATACCAAACGCTTACGCCGCAGGAGGCGCGGGACAGCCGGGTATGCTGGCTCAGATAGTTCCACTCGCACTGATAGTGGTTGTATTTTATCTGTTTCTTATTTTGCCGCAGCAGAAGCAGAAGAAAAAACATAAGGAGTTTATAGCATCTTTGAAAAGAGGGGATAAGGTTATAACCTCAAGCGGTATATACGGCACGGTTGTTAAGGTTAATGAAAGAGACCTGGTTTTGGAGATAGCCGACAATGTGCATATAAAAATCATTAAAGACAATATAATTTCAAAAGTTTAAAATAAAAGGGGCTTGTATAATATGAGAACTTCAACGCTTATTAAGCTTGTTATCATCGTAGTTGTTATTGCCGTGTTCGGTTCTTACACACTGCCGACATTTCTAGGCAAACAGAAAGCAAGACAGTTGCCAAGCTATATGCCAAAAGATAGGATAAACTTGGGGTTGGACTTAAAAGGCGGTATGTATCTTGTTCTCGGCGTTGAGACAAATAAGGCTGTTTTTGCGGTTTTATCAAGGGTTGCCGCAAATCTTAAAAAACAGTTTTTGAATGCTAAAATAGCCTACGATAAGATATATGTTGATAAAAATAATGTTATAACGATAAGCCTTGTTGACAGCAATGATAAAGACAGGGCTTTGGATTTGATTGCAAACAATCTTCCTAACTACAAAATAGTATCCGACGGGCTGCCCATAAAAATTAAATTGAAGGATGCAATTGAACAAAAGATAAAAAAAGAGGCTGTAAATCAGGCTATTAACGTTATAAGAAACAGGGTTGACCAATTCGGCGTTACAGAACCCACGATAGTGAAATCCGGTGAAAACCATATAGTTGTGGAGCTGCCAGGTATTAAGGATGCCAACAGGGCAGTCAGGCTTATAGGTAAGACGGCAAGGCTTGAGCTGCATCTTGTTGATGATTCTGTAAGTATTGATGATGCTCTAAACGGTAAACTGCCGCCGGATGACGAGATACTCTATGAGATAAAAAGAGACCCTACAACGGGAGAGGTCAGCAAAATTCCGTTTGTTGTAAAAAAAGACGTGGTGCTAACCGGAAATATGATAACAAACGCAACTGTTAGATTCGGAGGAACGCTCAATCAACCTTATGTAGCCTTTGAGCTTAACTCCCAAGGAGCGAGAATATTTGCCAATTTTACGGCAAGCCATATAGGAAAGAGATTGGCTATCGTACTTGATAATGTGGTATATTCCGCTCCGGTGATACAAAGCAGAATAGGAGGCGGAAGAGGTCAAATAACAGGAGGCTTTACGCTGCAGCAGGCTCACGATTTGGCAATTGTTCTTAGAAGCGGTTCTTTGCCGGCACCTGTGAAGGTGCTGCAGAAGGTAACAATAGGTCCTTCTTTGGGTAAAATTTCCATAGAAAAAGGCACGAAGGCTATGATTTTCGGTAGTTTGGCGGTCATACTGTTTATGATTTTCTACTACAGACTTTCAGGGCTTTTGGCTGACTTTGCTATGGCTGCAAACGTGCTTATAATTTTGGGTGCTTTGGCTATGTTTAATGCAACCCTTACACTTCCCGGTCTTGCCGGAATAGCTTTAACCATTGGTATGGCTGTCGATGCGAACGTGCTGATATATGAGCGTATCAGGGAAGAGCTTTTGATTGGAAGAAGTATATATGATGCCGTTGAAACCGGTTATGCGAGGGCTTTTATAACTATTTTCGATGCCAATATAACGACGCTTATCGTTGCCTTGGTATTGTATCAGTTCGGTTCGGGTCCGGTTAAAGGTTTTGCCGTTACTATGTCGATAGGTTTGCTTGCAAATATGTTTACGGCGGTTACATTTACAAAGACGATATTTGAGATTGTTCTTGATAAATTCAAACCCAAAAAGCTGAGTATTTAGAGAGGGGGATAGCGTGATACAGATTGTAAAGCCGGGAATTTTAATAGATTTTGTTTCTAAGTTTAAGATAGCTATTTCTATCTCGATTATTTTGATATTGGCAGGAATGGCAAACCTTGTGATGCAGGGCGGTCCTAAATTGGGAATAGAATTTAAAGGCGGAACTTCCATACAGTTGAAATTCGACAAACCTGTTAATGTTGTTGAATTGAGGAATGCTATTGTTGTTTCAAAAACGTTTAAGGACGCCAAGATACAGAGTTTCGGCGGAACAAATCAACAATTTATTATCTATACAAAAGCATCGACGTCATCCACAACAAAAAATATAGAGGATGACTTGAAACGTGTTCTAACAAAGAGGTTCGGCTCTCACTACAAGGTTATGGAAGTAAATATGGTCGGACCTAAGATTGGAAAGGAGTTTAGAGATAAGGGCATTGAGGCTATTGTTCTGGCTCTTTTTGCAATTCTTATCTATATAAGCATAAGATTTCAATATAGATTTGCGGTAGGTGCTATTACGGCACTTTTGCACGATGTTTTGATAACAGTCGGGTTTTTATCCATTTTCGGTTATCAATTTACTCTGGATGTTGTGGCTGCAATATTGACTGTTGTAGGCTACTCAATCAACGACACAATTGTTATTTTCGACAGAATCAGAGAGCGGGTTAAAAGCAACAGGAAGTTATCGAGAGTGGAAGCTATCAATATAGGTGTCAGCGAAACGCTCTCAAGAACCATTTTAACGGCAGGAACCACGCTGTTTGTTGTTTTGGCTTTGTTTCTGTTTGGAGGACATGCGCTTAAAGGTATGTCTTTTGCTCTGCTTGTCGGAATAGTTTCCGGAACTTACTCCTCTATTTTTATTGCATCTCCTATTCTTCTGGCATTTAAGGGTGAACTTATACCTGAGAAAAAAGAGGAGGAGTCAACAGACAGATTTAAACAGAAAGTTGAGTTTGATATGAAGAATTTGAGGGGTGGCTAAGAATAGATTTAAAAGGCTTTTTATCTGTTTTTGCAGACAGAAACAGGGCTTATCGAACTGTTTTGCGCCTAACCTCAAAGTACGGACTGTTCAGGGAACTTGACTATGCCTTAAACGCCATATCGAGACACCTCGCACGTTGTGCGGATGCCGATATGGCTTTTTCTTATTTTGAGGACTTTGTAGTCAGCTCGACAGCAAAATCAACCGTTTTTGAATTGATTTCATCCTTTGATGTGGTTGGAGAAATTCTTTTTGGTATTTTTTCCCAATCCAATACACTTTCCTCTTACCTGATAAACAACCCTCAAAAGCTCTTTTGGCTTATAGAAAACGATACTTTGGCAAATACCAAACAAAAGGAAGATTTTTATAAAGAGGTTTTTAATTTGATTTCAAAAACCGACAACTTCGACAGGCGTAACTATTACATAAGGCAGTATAGAAAAAGTGAGTATTTGAGAATAGCAACAAGAGAAATAATAGGTGCCGCCGATTTTGTAACAACTATGAAAGAGCTTTCACATCTTGCGGCAGCTTTGATAGAGGCAGCTCTTTTTTGTGCCAAGGATAGGTTAAAGAGTAAATATGAAACCGAAGAAGACGGTTTTAGCGTTATAGGTATGGGGAAGCTCGGTAATTTTGAGCTGAACTTTTCGTCGGATATAGATCTGCTTTTTGTCCATAAGGATGAGTCAAAAAGCGAATATTACAACAGACTGTCAAGAACATTAATTTCTGTTTTAAACGATAACAAAGAGGGTGGATTTGTTTATAGAGTTGATATGAGGTTAAGGCCGGGCGGAAAAACGGCAGCACTCTCTTTGAGTGTTGAAGAATATGAAGATTACTACTCCACATTCGGACAGATGTGGGAGAGAATGGCTTTAACAAAGGCATATCCGGTTGCCGGAGATAAACATCTTGGATTTGAGTTTTTGAATATGATTAAACCTTTTGTTTATAAAAAATCTCTTGATATAGAATATATAATGGAAATACGCTCGTTGATGTTCAAGATAAAAAAATATTCCTCAAAAAACCTTCAAAGTGACCTTATTTGTCCTGAAAAGGTTGATGTAAAAAAGGGCGTTGGCGGTATAAGGGAGATAGAATTTATAGTAAACTATTTTCAGCTTGTGTATGGAGGAAGAACTCCCGAGCTGGAGCATATAAGCACTGTTGATGCTTTGGGTATTCTAAAAAAAATGAATCTGCTTGAAGGTTCGATTGCTGATTTCTTAAAAGAGGCATATCTGTTTTTAAGACGAATAGAGCACAAGATACAACTTTTAAACGAGCAGCAGACCCAGAATTTACCTACGGATTACAACGGCTTAAAACAGTTGGCTAAAAAGTTATCTATGGATGTTGAGGAATTTTTAAACAGGTATAAATCAGTTACGGATAGGGTACATAGTGTTTTTAACGACATTTTCATCAGAGACCGTAAAATACCCGTTTTTGGCACGGTTGATGATTTGGAGGGTTTTTTAAAAGAGCATAGCTTAAAAAATGCAGAATATATAGCTGTGTTGATTAAAGAGGTTGTGAAAAAATTTTTGGCAAAGGATGTAAAAAGGGCAATAATAGAGGAAATTTTTGATTATTCATTCAAATTTGTAATAAAAGATATGTTTGAAGAGTGTGTTAAAGGGCTTTCTGCGGTTAATCCTACATATACCCTGCTTATGTTTGAAGATAAAAAGATGTTTGATGCCTTCTTGAAAATGCTCTGCGTAGGGCTCGGCGGTTTATTAGCTCAAAATGAGGAGGTGTTTGAATATTTTGCCTCTAATATGGAGTTGGAGTTCAAAACATTTGATAGGTATGAGTTTGAGAAAGCTAAATTGGTTGATACCTTTAACCTGCTTTTGAACGTATTTGATTATATGCCGAGTGTATTTAGCCTATTTACAAAAGGGTTTATCAACTTTAGAGCCAAAAAATACGATAAAAACTCCAAACTTTGTATCGTAGGCTACGGAAAATTGGCAACAGGGGAGTTATTCATAGGAAGTGACCTTGATTTGGTATTTGTTTCGTTGGACGATTCATTTGCTCATATCGCAGAAGCCCAGAAAATTGTTAAGGAGCTAAGAAAATTCTATGATGTTGATTTGAGGTTGAGACCATACGGCGATAAAGGTTCGTTGGTCTGTGACGTGGACTATCTTAAACGCTATTTTACAAACAGCGCTTGGGGTTGGGAGAAGCAGGCGGCGCAAAAATCAAAAGTTATTTATTGCGGATTTGAAAGCGGCATTGTTGAGGATATTTATAAAAAGTTTGTTACCTCAAACAGTCCGAGCAAGCGTGAGATTTTGGATATGAAAAAGAAAATTGAATACTATAAAGATAAATCTTACGATATAAAGAGTTTTGAGGGCGGTATCAGCGACATAGAATTTTTGGCACAGTCCGTTTGTTTTGAAAAGGGGTGTATAAAACTCGGAGTTTCGACATTAAATCTTTTGGATATGGCAGAAAACCTGCATTTGATATACACAGATATTTTAAAGGAGGCTTATATTTTTTATATGACGCTTCTAAATATTCACAGGCTCCATTTAAACAGCTCCAAGATAGACGACTTTGAAACACTGGAATTTTTAACGGGCAGTAAAGGGCTGAAGGACAAGATTGAATTTTACAGAAAAGCCGTTAGAGTGGAATTTGAAAGGTGGTTCGGCGAGTGTTAATTTTGGCGTCTGCATCAAAAGCAAGAAGAAAACTGATAAAAATGTGCAAACGAAATGTTGTTTTAAAAAGCTCCGATGTTGATGAGACAAGATACAACAATGAAGATATATACGATTATTTAAAAAGAGTAACCTATCTTAAAGGACTGAAATTCTTAAACAGCTGCACGAGGGTTATTTCAGCCGATACAGTAATAGTTTACAAAGATAGAATAATTGGAAAACCGAAAGACAGAAGCGATGCTTTTGGTATTTTGTCGGAGTTGTCGGGTAAGAGGCATTTCTGTTTTAGCGGAGTGACCATTCTGTCCGATTCGGAGTATAGATTTTTCGTAGATTATGCTGTTGTAGGTGTTAAAAAAATGACAGAAGAGGAAATTAATGCCTATCTTGATAGAAACGAGTATATGGGCAAAGCCTCTGCTTATGCCATACAGGGTTTTGCGTCGAAATTTGTTTATTTAATAAAGGGCGATATAACAACGGTTATCGGTTTGCCTATGAAAAAGCTGTGCAGGATTATTTGATAAAAGAGTGCAAAAATGTATAATGTGGGCTTGAATAGTTGATGTTTTTTGAAAACTTTTGAAGGAGTGATTTGTTATGATAACTTTTTTCAGGAATAATATTAGAAAGTTCGCCATTTTCTTATGGATAGCCGTAATAGCCTTTGTTATCGGCGGTGCATATCTGTTTGTCAGAGGACCTTTCAGGATGGGGAACAATACGGCGATTCAAGTTGGCGATATGAAGATTAGTATGCCTACCTATGAGCAGACCTATAACAATATTTACAAGTTTTACGTGCAACTGTTAACTCAAATTAAGGGCGGTAACGTAACGGATAGCGATATTAAGAAGCTGAATATAAAGAAAAAGACCATTGACACTTTGGTTGAGAGGGCTCTTTTACTGCAAGAGGCTCATAAAGAGGGCATAAAGGTTACGGATGAAGATGTGGAGAAGAAGATTGAGTCAAATAAGATGTTTTATCTAAACGGTCATTTCTCCAAACGTAAATATCTTGCAATACTTAAAGCAAACGGAATCAATCCGAGAAGCTACGAGGATTCGATTAGAACGTCGTTATACATAGATAAGTTAAAAAGCAGGGTGTTGAAAAACGTTAAGGTTACGCCGGAAGAAATTAAAAAGTACTTTGTGGAAAATTACTCTAAGGTGGATTTGAAGTATGTATATCTGCCGTTTAAGGAAATGCAAAAAAAAGTTAAGGTTACGGATAAAGATTTAAAAACTTTTTATAATAAACATAAAGAAGAGTTCAGAGTTCCTACACAGATAAAATTTAAATATACGCTTATAGACGTTAGTTATGCGAAGTCAAAAATCAAAGTGTCGGACAATCAATCAAAGCAGTTCTATAAAGACCATATTTCCTATTTTATGGTTCCTTTGAGAATTAAGGTGGCTCATATATTGATAGGCAACAACCCTAAGGATAATAAAACGGACGAACAGCTCAAAAAAGAGGCGTATAAAGTTTACAATGAGCTTAAAAATAACAAAATTACTTTTAAAGAGGCTGCAAAGAAATATTCAAGCGATACCTACACCAAAAATGTGGGTGGTGAGCTTGGATATATATCCAAAAAGATGGTTGTTCCCGGGTTTTGGGAAGGTATAAAAAACCTGAAGGTCGGAGAGATTTCCAAACCGTTTAAATCCAAATTTGGCTATCATATAGCAAAAGTGGAAGATATAAAAAAACCATATACAAAAAAATATGCAGACGTTAAGAATGAAATCGTTAATTACTTAAAAACAAGCCAGGCAAAAGAAGACCTGTTTATATATGCCAAAAAGGCATTTGTTAAGATTAGGGACTCAAAGAAAGGGTTTGAGGATGCAGTAAAATCTCTCGGGTTAAAAGTTAATGTAAGTGACTATATGAGTTTAAAATCACCTAAACCGCCCTTTAATGCTGCCATATTAAGAACAGCCCTTATGAGCCAGACGGGACAACTGCTCGGACCCGATATGGGTGAGGGCGGATATGTGATTTATGAAATAGTTTCTAAAAAGCCTTCATATATTCCGACTTTTGACAAGATAAAGGATAAGGTTAAACAGGCATATATAAAATATAAGGCTATGGAGATTGCAAGACAGACTGCCGATAAACTTTATGAGAAATTAAAGAACAAAGAACCGTTTGATAAGGCAGCAAAAGAGTTGGGGCTAAGGGTTTACGTTGCAAAAGATATAGGTAAATTTTCACCTGATGATAAGATGAAATGTACTCAGAATTCGGTTATAATGAAGAAGATATTTGCAAGCAAGGTAGGTTTTTTTGATAAATGCTCCGTAAACGACGGCGTATATGTTTACATCCTAAGCAAGAAAACCGTTAACGAAAAAAACTTTGGTAAATACAAAAAGAGCATTGAAGAACAGCTAAAAAGCCAGAAAGATTTTGAGGCTATGAATAAATTTATAGCAAAACTAAAAAGAGGAGTTAAGATAAAGATTAACCCCAAATTATGACAATTCAAGATATAGATGCGGTCATTGAAAGGCTTCGTGAAGCCTACAAAGGCTTTGTTGAACCTATAGTTACAAAGGTTGCAAAAGATAACGACCCCTACAAGGTGTTGGTTTCGACTGTTTTAAGTTTGCGTACAAAGGATGCCACCACTATGGAGGCATCCTTTAGGTTGTTTGAAAAGGCAGATACGGTTGAAAAACTTAACAATTTAAGCGAATCTGAAATCGAGAAGCTTATTTATCCTGTTGGATTTTATAAGACAAAAGCGAAAAACCTTAAAAAAATAGCCAAAACCATAATTGAGAAATATAATTTAAAAGTTCCTTGCGATATGGAAGAGCTTTTGAAATTACCGAATGTGGGCAGAAAAACCGCAAATCTTGTTTTGGCTAAGGGATATAATATACCTGCTGTCTGCGTGGATATACACGTGCATAGAATATCCAACAGACTTGGCTTGATAAAAACAAAAAATCCTTTGGAAACAGAGATGAAGTTAAGAAAGATATTGCCTGAAAAATATTGGATAGAGTATAACGATTTGCTGGTTCCTTTCGGTCAAAATATTTGTAAACCGATTTCTCCTTTTTGTTCAACCTGCCCAATAATTGAATTTTGTGACAAAGTCGGCGTAAGCAGGCACAGATAAAATATATTTTGTGTAATAAAAAAAGGCGAGCCTTCTGATTAAAAAGCTCGCCTTTAATGTTTAATAAATTTTTTCTATTTATCCTGCTGCAGAATCCACTTTGAAATGGTTTCGATTTTCTCTTTTCCAAGATAATTATAGGGCGGCATCACGGCTGTGATTCCCAAATCTTTAAATTTGCCTTTTGAACCCTTTTCTATTGCCTTTTCTATCTCTTCAAGAGCTTTATCACCGTAGAGCTTTTTATTTCTTTGGGCAACAACTTTATATGACGGTCCCACCTTGTTCTGGTCAACTGCATGGCAGGCAAGACAACCGTTAGCCTTTACAAGCTTGTACCCTTCGCTTTTGTCTGAAGCAGATGATATATTTGTCATAGACAGAACAAGAAGTGCGCCCGCAGCCAAAGCTATAAAACCTTTTTTCATAAACAACCTCCTTCTTTTTCTACTTGAAATTATTCCTAAAAATTTCAATATGTCAATAAAAAACTTACGCTTTACTCTTTTTTGTTAAAGATAGTGCTATTAAGAACGTTATTGTAGGAAGAGTCAAAACAAATATCCTGCAGACCCAAAGCGGAATATTAAGCTCAGCCTGATAACCCGTAATACTTAAAGCAACGAGCATAACAATAATAGCCATACCAATGGAACTTGCAATCGGTTTATATTCCAAAGGCTCCCAATAGTGCACCGGCTCTTTTGATTTTGACAAAAACGGTGCTATGGTTACAAATCCCATAATAATACTCGGTATAATCAGCCCGCCTATAACTTCGGGATTTATTACAACTCCTCCGGGAAGCGGTATATTCCAACTTCCGGGAATCAGCTTAATAATTCCGAATATCCACAACAGATACCAATCCGGCTTAACCATAGGTGTTTGAAGCGTGGGGGGACCGAAAATTTCTACGTTATGAACAGGCAGTACCGATGCAAGGAAGAATAAAACCGAAGCTGTAAATAGGAATACAAACATCATCAAACTAATCTGTTGAGGGTACATAGGAATACCGAGGATTTTCGTGCCTTTTGTTATTTCTTTGTTTTCTTTGGGTTGTGTGTGTTTTTGTTTAATCATTATAACCATATGTATTCCGATAGTTGCAAGCAGAAGCAGTGGCACAAGAAATATGTGGTACATATACAGCCTTGGTATGGAGCCCGGAGCCGGAAAAGTTCCTGCGAATACAAACTTTGCTATGGCGTTTCCAATATATGGTATGGAGTTTGCAATCTCAAAGCCAATCCCCGTAGCTACTGTTGAGAGAGCATCAAACGGAAGCGAATAACCCGTAAAACCTGCCAATATTGCAAGAGTAAATAAAATCATACCTATTACCCAATTGATTTCTCTCGGTTTTTTATACGCTCCGCTGAAGAAAACCCTTGCCATATGCAGCATTAATGCCGCAATCATCAAATGTGCAGCCCAGTGGTGAACGTATCTGACTATGAGTCCGAAAGGTTGGGAATTTATTATGAGTATGCTGTGGTATGCCATAGGCAGTTTTTTCCCGTTTACAGTGATTAACTGAGACGACGGCGTGTAGCTAAATAAAAGATATACCCCTGTTAAAACGAGAATAACAAAACTAAACAGGGCTATCTCACCAAAGAAGTATGTCGGGTGAACGGGGAATACTTTGTTTAAGTATTTTTCTTTAAACCTGTCCAAATCAAGTCTTTCATTTAACCATTTATACATTATTTACCTCCCGGTTGAGGACCTATGGGTCCGTCAAAATCACCTGCGGCAACTATTTCATTGTCGGCTATCATAATGGGAAGCTGCGGAAGCGGTCTTGGTGCGGGTCCTGCCAGTACTTTGGCTCCGTGAAATATGTCAAATACCGATTGATGGCACGGACAAAACAGGTGAGGGAAATCAAAGGAGAACTGCTTTTGAGGATACCACTCAACCGTGCATCCCATATGGGTGCAGATAGCACTGTAGGCTGCAAAGCCGTTTTTTGTTATATAGTCCATTTTTGTAGGTTTTTGAAAATCCTTTACGGGTGAGTGAAACAGTAAAATAAGATTATGGTGTTCTTCCTTTCCTTTTGGGTACGCCAAAGTTCCTTTATTTAGAGGCAAATCCTCAATTTTGATGATTTGGTTTGCTTTATCACCCACGGCAAATACAAGCTTGTCTCCTTTGGCTATTTTCTGTCTTTTTTTCTTTCCTGACTTGTTTTTTATGGTTCCAAAAGGCAGTGTCAAACCGGCAAACACGCCTACACCGGCAGTTCCAATCAAACCCTTTATGATGTTTCTTCTTGTTATGCAGGACCTGCTTTCCTCTTCAATACTTTTCTTATCTTTCTCAGACATTTTCTCCTCCATTAGAATAACAGCATAATTACCACGGCAGTTCGTCGTCCATTTCGTGCATAGTCACATTTTCGTCTATATAGTACCGTCTGTACAAAGCCGTAATAACAGCCAGTACAAAGAACGCCAACGACATAATCAAACCTCTGACCGTCGGTGTTGTTTTTGAGAAGAGCTCGACTATAAACGCCACCACAAGGAAGATGTCGAACAAACCCAAAAATACTATTGCTATAAAAGGACCGCTTCCAACATTGTCCTTTTTCTCATAAACCGGTTGTGTGGTATCTCCCTCAATAGAGGTTGTGACAAATGCTATGAACGAAGCCATTAAAAATAAAACTCCCCATATAATTAAGGCAATCTGATACGATTTTACATCATCAACCCACATACCCAATCCTTTAGATTTTTTTCCTTTTGAAGAAGCCATAAAGTTGATTTTAGTTTGCCCTCTTGAGCCGGCTCCGTGGTATGTTGTAAAATCGGCTGCCGTTGAGTAGGCATATATAACATTCATAGGTTTGTTTTCTATGTTTTTTGCAAATTTGGAGGATACCTTCAAAGGTCTTTCAAATTCTACATAAATACCTTTTGGCGTAATCTTTCCTGCATACTTCCCAATAATCGGTTTTCCGCCCATATTTTTAATAGGAACGTGAGAAAACGGTGTATTGCCGAACTCCTCGCTGATATATGTTTTTGAATTTTTAACATAGGCTATGTATATATCGGCATTAAGCATAGCCTTTTTTGCACCCAAACCTACAGCTACCCAGCCTTTTTTGGGAGAGTGCATAGCAAAGTAAATCTTTTTACCCTTAATGCGCCAATAGAGACCGTATCCGTTCTTTTTGTCAAAAAAATGATGGGTATATTCTCCGGGTTGCACATTGCCGTCGATTTTAACAGCAGACAAAAGCTTTACTTGAGGCTTAGCATTTTCGGCGACCATATCAACGGCAACCAGGGTGATTATAAAGATTCCAACAAAAAGAAACCACCAACCTACTTTTCTGCCAGGTTTTTTAGAGCTCACTTCTTCCTCCCCGCTATTTATTTATGCGTTTTCAATTCATCCATAAAGTTTGTTTTATTGTTTTTGTAAACGATATTTTTAAAAATATTTCTCTTTCTCTGTTTTGCTGTTGTATGTGTGTATATACCTATCTTATTATCGACTATTTTTATATTGTCAAAGTAGTTTTTTGTTCCTACCTTTACCGGTGACAAATTAATGACCAATCCTTTTGTGCAGTGCTCTATTAATCCGTTTGCAATGTGTGTATTGCTGGCTTCAATAAAAACAACACCTCTGTATTTATCGCTGCCTTTGACGTTGAAATCTTTAATTGTAGTATCGTGAGCAGAGTTAAGAAGAATGCCTACCTCATTATTTTTACTTTTGAAGCCTATAATTTTGTTTTTATTTGAATTGACAATCATTGTTCCTATATGTGAATTTTCAACCCTGTTATTTTCAAAAACCACATCGTTTGAGAACATAGAGGTTACATCCCTTGAGTTGTGTATATAGTTGTCTTTAACAAGGTTGTTCGGAGACCACCATAAACGAATAGCATCACCCATTGCTCCTTGCGTGTAACCTTTTTTAGAGGAAATTTCATTTCCGATGATTTTAACTTTTTTAGCCGTTTTTGATACAATACCGTATAGACAATTAGCTATTTTATTGTTTTTTATGATAGAATCCTTGACTTTAATCAATTTTATGCCGGAATCCATTTTCCAGCCGTGAGTTCCGGAATTTTGTAATGTGCAGCCCTGAAGTGTTACGTTTTTTGTATTTTTAATAGTTACAACATCATCCTTTGCTTGTCCGTCGATAACAGCTCCTTTTTCGCATATGACCTTTAAGGGTTTATTGATTGTTATAGCCCCTTTGTATATACCTTTTTTGATGTTTATTGTGCTGCCCGGTTGAGCTTTGTCAATTATAGCCTGGAGAGTGTTTGCTTTGGAATAAGACGAAAGACATATAGCAAAGGCGGCAAGAAATATAATACTCCTTTTCATTTTTCACCTTCCTTTTTTTTAATTAAAGATAATCGTTATTTTTAAAATAGATAAAACCGATAAAGCAGATGAACAACCCAAGCAATGTAGGATATAGATAGGAAAATAGCAAAAGACCATTATTTCCTATTTTACCCAAAAGTGTCCAGGCAACAGGACCTATAACGGCAAGCTTAGGGTCAAACAGGCTGAATGCAGCTATCCTGAACAGCTCAAGAGGATTTGCCAAAGCAAACGCTAAGACTAAATTAACGCCTATACCGAACTGCAGAAACAGACCTAAAACTCCAACGTCCAACAGTATCACAAAGAAAAACCATATAAAAAATGCCGTAAAAATAGCCGTATCCTGTTTTTGAGAAAGAGATGAAACAAAGTATGACAAACCCAAAAAACAGAACGACAAAACAGCGACGAGTGTTGTGTATGTAAGGTAAATATTCCATGGTATGCTGAAATGTTTTATTAACCCCCAAACTATACTTGTTGCAAATGCAATATATATCGGTATTACTATGACTATAAAACGCCCTATGAATTTACCCCAAAAATATTGTGATACCGACATTGGAAAAGACAGTATGTACTCAAGTATCGCAAGTTCTCTCTCCATAACTACAGAGCGGGAGGCACTTATAAGTATAAACAGGGGTAAGATAACTATGGTAATCTCTATATATCCGATAAGAACCCTTGATAGACCTGTAAAACCCAATACTTGGGATTCCGTGATGCCAGACCATAAAAATCCTGCCATCATACCGAAAAATATTATGAAATACAGATAGAACCATTTTGCTCTGAAAGCATCTTTGATTTCAAATAAAACCATAACCAAAAGGTTTTTCACGTGCTCACCCCTTCGAAAGAATTAATCTTTATTTAAGTTTTGTTTTATCGCTCAAGCATTGTAGTATTCTTTATCGATAATAATTTCACCGTTATCCATTTCTATGAGTCTGCTTGCCCTTATACTGCCTTTTTCTTCTCTGTGTGAGGTATATAGAACGGTTGTATCCTCAGGCATAGCATTCACAGCTTTGGATATAATTTCTCTGCTTTGCGGGTCAATGTGAGCTAACGGTTCATCGAGTATCAATAGGTCGGGAACCCTGCCTAAAGCTATTGCCATAAGCACTTTCTTTTGCATCCCGCCCGAGAGTCTTTTAAAGCTTCTGTCTATTCCGGCATCTTCAAATTTGAGTTGTTTTAACACATCATAAATAGGCTCGTCATCACTCTTTGTAACATCACAAACAAATTCTATAAGTTGTTTAACGGTCATACTCATAGGGGGCGGCAGCTGAGGCACATACCCTATATATTTAGCCAGTTCGCTTTTATTTCTTCTTGCATCTTTATCCATAATGACTATGTCTCCGTCATATTTGTATGAGCCTACAATACACCTCAACATAGTGGTCTTTCCACTTCCGTTGCCGCCCACAATCATAACCCGCTCACCTTTGCTTATGTGAAGGTTGACCTCTTTTAAAACATCACCTTTGCCGAAATTTTTAACAAGATTTTCTATTTCTATCAAATCAACACCTCTTTAAGTAATTTTATCCAAGAAGCGGAAATCAAACTTCAGTGCATCATACGGACATACATCTATACATCTTGCACAGTTTATGCAGGAGGCTCCGGTTACAAACGCAGTTTTGTCCTTTGTTGTTTTTGAGTCTTTTAAGGCATCTGTGAGCAGTGTGGGTTCTATGCAGACTTTATAGCAGTTTCCGCAATGCGTACATTTGTTTAAATCGTATCTGACTCTCAATAACGATACTTTCCCAAGCATTCCGTATGTTGTACCGGTCGGGCACACATACTTACACCAAAATCTTCTTGCATAAAAAACCTCTATAAATAGTAGCAGCGCAACCCACAGAAGCATAACGGTGGGAACGTATATGAATGCACGGTTTAGTATGTCAACAGGGTTGAAAGACTCAAAAAATATTGTTCCCGTTATAAGCGGTATCAAAAGGAATGTAACCCAAAAGGCATATCTGATTTTTTCAGAATACATTCTTCTTTTTTTAATGACGCCTTTTTTTCTTAGGTATTCATGGAGTATTTCTCCCAACTCAGCCAACAGGTTATAGGGGCAAACCCAAGCACAGAAAGTTCTTCCTCCTACAACGAAATAAAAGATGAGAATCGTTAGAAAACCGATTACGGCATTCATAGTAAGAGCTTTGTGTGCCGCAACATACTCCAATCCCGTATATAGGTCTATTAGGAAGAAGCTCATTAACCTTGAGCCGTTTAAGCTGCCGGCTAAAAAATCCAAAGCCCATCTGAACGAGAGGGCAAATGTTGCCGTCAGAACAATTATTGTAAACCATCTGACACATCTATAAGAAATACGTCCGGGTCTCAGTTTTCTTGTGTTAATGAACAGCTCGTAAAAGTTACCCCTTTTCAATTTTTCTTTTTTTCCGGTTGTGTTCGAGTTTAAATCCTTATGCATTTTTTTCACCCCACTTCTTGCCTGGAATTATAACAATAGCCGATGGTTCCACAGGACATACCATCTCACACACACCGCAGCCGGTGCAGCCCTGTAAAACAACCGGAACCTGATATTCTTTTCCCGTTTTTTTGTCCTTTTTTGTTTCAATAGTTATTGCTCCCGGTCCTATAGGACATTTGTCGGCGCATAAATTACACACCTCTTTCATATATTCTGCGGGATTAACCTTCCATTTGTATTTCTTTTCATCCCACTTATGTTTGGATACGGTTTTAAGTTTCTCGTTTTTAACCGCCAAACATCTATCCGGTATAACTTTGGCTATGCCCATCCTAACGCTCTCTGCATTTTCTGCGAGTTCGTGCACCAAAGCGTATGTAGGGCAAACCAAAACACACTGAATACCTTTGCAGGAAAAATCGCAGGCGTTTGTCCGTGCATCTATATACGGTGTTTGATAAGCAAGCCCTTTGTCAATGTCGGCTAATTTGATGCAGTCAACAGGACAGATTTGAACGCACAATCCGCATTTGATACAAGCTCCGAGAAAGTCTTTTTCATTTATTGCTCCCGGTGGCCTCAACATAGTTTGTTGTTCTTCTTTTAACAGGGGTGTTACACCAACACCAACCGCAGTACCCACGGCTGTTACGCCCAAGTACTTGAAAAACTGGCGTCTTTCCATACTCAGTTATCTCCTTTTTTGTGTAGTTTTGGCAGATATAAATGCATAAGCGGTTTTCTGTCAACCAGCAGTATGCTCGGTTGTGAAAAAGGTACGAGTTTTTCTATAAATTTAATAAATGTGAATATAGGAGAACCGTTAAAAAGCATAACGGAGGGGTTATCCTCGGCTATAATGCCCGAGTATTTCATTTCAAAATAGGGCAAATCACCTATGCCGTCACCGTTTCTGTCGAATCCTTCATACCTGTCCCAGTAATTTTTATACCAAATTCCCCTTTTTTTATCCAACATTCCTCCGCTAACCCTAATGTCTTTGAAATTTCCTACGAAGTCATCATGAGTGAATATGTTTTTGTTTCTGTTAATATCTGTGTTGAAATCCATTGCTATGGTGTTGTAGTAGAATCTGTCATTTATAAACTTACAGCTCATCCCGGGCTCGTACGGAGATTCGTCTATAAATACACCTCTCGTACAGTGTTCTACGGTTACGTTTTTTGCAACAAGGTTGCTTGCGTCTTTTAAGCCCAGACCAATTGCCGTTACCGTAGTGTTATTTGTAATCAAAGCACCGTCTATTTCAACGTGTGTTGTGTACATATCGTACATCCCTACCATATTATGGTCTCCGCGGTAGTTTATAACTTTGTCGTAGTTGGAATACATAAAGTGGATGCCGTATCTTGACCTTACGGTTGTTTGGTCTTGGATAGTGTCGTGGCGGCAAAACCAGACAATCAGGTCTCTTGAATCGTGTATGTAATTACCTTTTAATAAATCGTGGTGGCTCCACCAGAGTCTAATTGCATCTCCTCTCAAGCCAACCTGTTTATATGGTTTTGAGGATATATCGTTATATGCAATTAAACTATGGTTCATATATTTCGTCTGTATCCCATACAAACAGTTCTTTATAGTATTGTGGAGTATCTTGATATGGTTGGCTTTTTTTACAGCAATGCCTGCATCCATTTCCCAGCCTTGGTCACCTGAGTTTTGTATTATCAAGTTCTTTATAGTTACGTTATCGGAGTGCACGGTTATAACATTTCCTTTACCTTCTCCGTCTATTATGGCTTCGTTATGACCGTCAATAGTGAGGGGTTTTTTTATAACAACATCCCCGTAGTATATGTCTTTTGGCAAATTTATGACACTACCCGGTTTAGCCTTGTCTATCATATCCTGAAGTCTGTTTGAAGCCCTTGACGAACTTGATAATAAGAGGAAAATTGACAAAACGGCTGTAAAAATAAGTGCAAAACTATCCGACAAATTTAGCTTGAGTGTTGAAGCCGTATAAAGCTTTTTCAAATTTTTTCTCCTTTTTGAAGATGCTTTTAACAACGTCTTTCCAGGGAATACACTGTTTGACATCTTTGGGTTTGGTTTCGTAAGCTCCTAAGCCAAAACCCATAGGTGTAATCTGCCCGCTTACCCAGCAGGCTTTTTTTGCGTTAAGCCATTTTCCGTTTTTAGCGCTTGTAACCCAGATAACCGCTTTTTTTGCCCACTTGAATTTATGGTCTTTTAGAAGCCATAAAACAGCACATCCTATATCGTCGAATTTATAGGTTTTTTTTGTTATCGGGTTGATTATCTCAGCTGCGTGGTATCCGTCAACTATGCTCATATCACAACGTACACAGGTGTCTTCACCCCACCTGATCGGCACGGGTTTCATAGCTGTATTTTTTTTGTTCACACCGAATATTCCGATAAATATGACTGCCATTATAGCAATGGGTATAAATATGGGTAGTGCTATTTTGAGAAATCTTTTCATTTTTGCTCCTTAATTACTCCCCTTCCAATTCTTTGAGGTTATCCTGGGCTTTTTTTCCTTTGACGGCTATATTGTTTAAATGTTCCCACTCCTGTTTGGAAAATTTATAGGCTTTTTCCCAATTTTGTTTTGCAGCGAACTCCTTTGCGTTTTTGTGTGCTTCTTTGGCTTTATCTAATTCGTCATAAAGATATTTTACCTTATCGGCAATTGATTGATATTTTTTGTAGTCATTATGCTGTTTGAACCAAGTAAATATCATAGCATCAGTTGCAATCATTCCCCTGTTGACACCTATTTGCCTTTCGTATTTAGCTTTATAATTGGTATTTCCATTTTCAACAGCAAAGGATGTTACGGAAAATACAACTATAAAAACAAATGCTATGGCAGCATAAAAAGTCCTCACTGCAAAACTCCTTGATTTTTAAGGTACTTTCTCTTGGACAGGTAGGAAAGAGATATAAAAACAAACGCAATCATAAGCAGTGTAAAGCCGTAAGCAGGTCTGTTGTGAGTCGAAAACTGCGCTACCTTACCTATGCCGTAGAGAATGGGTGTAAAAGAGTGAACCTTAAAAGATGCCCAAGGGTTTAGGTGGTATCCTATCCAGTGCGTCCAATAAGAAAACACCACAATAAAAATAAAAGGGGTAACAAGCGGCAGTATCACCAGCCAACCCAGAAGTTTCTTTTTAACAAAGACAAATACAAGAAGAGAAAGGAACATAAAAAATGCAAGATAGCCGCCTACTTTGCTGAGTACAGGTGCCGATGTTCTCAAAGATTGCATACCGATGTAGTGATTTATCGTGTCTATTTCGTGCAGGCAATCAACATTGCGGCATCCGTTAGCAGGACCGTTTATATGTATATTCACAAGCAGTCCGTCTGGGAATGCAGTTCTCGGATATTGTGGTGCGTCGAGAATGATTCTCCAAAGCGGTGCGCCTTGAGGAACAATAACTTTGCCGTCAACAGGGATAACAAAATCCGAAATTTGCGTTCCGAGATGCTCCCATTTTTTAACAAAACCTTTTAGTCCGAAAACTCTCTCTACCCTGCTTGCCTCCATTTTGCTCGTATATACGTCTTTGTTATATACTTTAGGCCACAGCAAAGCTACGAAGAAAAAAGCAGCACCGATTAATCCGTATATTTGATATTTTTCAAGTTTCACTGTTATGCTATCTCCTTATAAGAATTTACTTTGCATCTCCGTTGGCAACAGCCATAAGATAATCGTATAATTTCTTAGCGTCTTTTTTTGTCACTCCGTTATTGGGCATATATTGAACGTATTGATTGATTAGAGCTTTTACATCCGGTTCCGCATAGTGAGGTTTTGGGTTCATTATCCAACTTATAACCCACTTTTCGGGTTTTGCTTTTGCCAATGCTGCAATAACCGCAACGGCAGGTCCTGATGTCGAATCTTTGTGCATATACATATGGCATCCGCTGCATCCGTAGTTATCAAAGACATCCCTGAGTTTCTTAACCTCCTGTTTCGTAAGTTTTTTGGGTGCGGCAGATGTATTCCCGGCGGCAAAAGACATAGATGTCAATCCAAATACAATTGCTACAGCCAAACTTGCAACAGCTTTTTTCATAACAAACTCCTCCTTGTAAAAACGGGGGTAAAACCTTTTAAGCTCTACCCCCTAAAATTAAAGTAAAATAAACGTGTGAATATTACTTGGGCTGTGAAGTTATCAAGTTATTAATAACGTTAAGCTTAACAACAGCCTTGACCAGATATTGAAATTCCTGATATGCCCAAAGATAAGCAGCTTTATATTTGCCCTTTTTTGCCAATTTTTCAGCTTTTGCTCTAACTTCGTTTGCATATTTTATCTGGTCGTTTGCATCGCTCATAATTCCTGCTGCGGTTTTGTTCTTTTCATAGCCGGCTTTAGCCAATTTTTTCTTTACAACCTTTATCTGGTGTCTGATTCCGTCGTTTGTTTTAATTGTCTTTTGGTAGAGAGCCTTGTAATTTTCGCCTGCCATTGAAGGAATTGCTCCCATAGCAACAAACGATGCAAGTACAAAAAGTATCACATTAAATTTGAATAATTTTCTCATAACTCACTCCTTTCTTTAGGTTTTTATCCTTCACTATTGAAAAATGCGCCTTCGGGGAACTTGCCGTCTTTCGGAAGAACGGCAATATAACCGAACATTTCAAGGTGAAGGGCTGAACAGAATTCCTGGCAGTAGAACGGATAGATTCCCTCTTTGTCTGCAACAAATTCTACCGTTGCCGTTTTGCCCGGTTCCAGAGAGGTTGTTACGTTGAAGTAGTAAACACCGAAATCGTGCGTTTCATCCTCTGCTCTTTCCAAGTTAGTGATATGAATAGTAACTTTATCTCCAACCTTGCAGTAAATATGCTCAGGATTGAAGTGACTCCTGATTGCTGTAGCCCAAACCTCAACGTGATTGCCCTTTCTGACAACCTTTTCACGACCGGCAAGTGTTCTGTTTGGTGACCTTGCCATAGTAATTGCGTCCGTACCCAAAGGATAAACCTTCCAGGCTCTCTTTTCGAGAATCTTTGTGTCTATAATTTGGGCATAGTGCGGTTCTCCAAGCGGGAAAGGCATAGCATAGAGCATTCTCATATTCTTGTGCAGCGGGTCGGATATGTCTATAAGCTCGTGATTTTGAGGATGAAGAGGTCCTACCTCGACAAATCTATCAATAGCCAATTTGTTTAGAGAAATCAGATAATTTCCTCTTGGGTTTACCGTATCGCCGTGAACGGCAGTTAAGTGTCCGACGTTGTAGTGGATAGGAATTCTATCGAGAACCTTAAGCTTGATGTAGTCATATTTAACCACAGCAGAGTCAACAAAGAGTGAGTTGTATGCAATATGAGAATCGGCAACGTCAAATTGGTTATGCAGAGGTCCGAGACCTGTTTGAACCATACCGTGCAGAGTCCTTCTCATAGAAAGAATAGGAATGCCGTATGGGTCTTTGCCGTCGTATATCTTGTTTTCAATCAGATGCATAATCTTTTTGAAATCATATACCGATACGTGCGTGTCAAGTTTTCCGGATGCAAGTATATATCTTCCGTCAGGGCTGACCGTTATTCCGTGAGGGCTCTTCATAACAGGAATTAGATAGACAAGCCCGTTTTCCACGGCAGCCTTAATAGGTATAACCTTATGTCCGTTTACAGTTTTATAATTACCTTTCTTTATAACCTCTTCAGCCTTTTTCCAGTTTGTCATATGGATAAAGTCTGTGTCGTTTGCGGAGCATCCGGCTTCAAAGGGAGGATTGCCTCTTTCGATACCACCTATATATCTTTCGGTATTGAAAGAGTTTGAGAATCCCCAGTCAGCGCTCATCAATTTTCCGCAGTCGTTAATATCCTGCATATAGGGAGGAAGTTCAATGGTGAAGGAGTTTTCCATATCTATTCTGCCCTTTTTTCTGTCGAACTTCCAGTATGTATGTCCGCCTCTATAGACAGTATTGTAAACCTCCTGATCCATCGGGTCGTGATATTTTTCATCATACGGAGCGGCATACTGACAGGCTGTAAATACATATTCCGTATTCTGAGTAACGCTTGTTCCGCCGTGAGTTGATTTTAGTACGGGGTTTTTAACAATTTGTTTTGTCTGCCAGTCACGTGTGTCTATAACTGCCAATCTTCCCTGGCTTTTGTCGTTTATAAATGCGTATTCGCCGTCGTAATCACCTTTGGTTTCAGAAAATCCGGGGTGGTGGGTGTCGCCTGTGTAAACAGGTCTTCCCTGAACAGAACCTTCTTCCAAGACCTTTTGGGATTCTTTATCAAAACCCCATCCCTGCCATGTTTCTTTGCCAAAAACCGCAACAGTTTTTATAAGCCTCATAGAAGGAACGCCGTATAGGAATATGTGTCCGCTTTGACCGCCTGAGGATAAACATACATACGGGTCGTGCACACCTTCCGGTACATAAGTTTTTGCGGCAGCTAAAACGTTGTCCGGGGTTAATCCCCTTTCTTTCATTACCTTGGCAAGTTCCCCTGAAATTCCGGCTGCATCAGCCTTAGGGGTTTTGGTTGTAC
>JALVUQ010000068.1 GCA_027035575.1 Desulfurellales bacterium
AAAACAAAAAGAGGACATATTATAAATCCTGGAGAGTTATGCGGATATCTAACGGGGAAAAGAACACTGGTCATACTGGATACGACAAAAAACAAAGCGGAGTTGATAACTGTCTGAAATTTAAAAGTGTTATTTTTGACAACAGTTACGATAGCTCTCCGACAAGACTGCCTCTGCCGCAGGTTGCCTTCTGCGGAAGGAGTAATGTTGGGAAGTCATCTTTAATTAACGCTGTTTTGTCGAGAAAGATAGCTTATATCAGCAAAAATCCCGGTAAGACCATTCTAATAAATACATTTTTAGTAAACGAAAATTTCTATCTTGTTGATTTGCCGGGATACGGTTACGCCAAACGTTCCAAAGAGATGCGCAACAGGTGGAAACAAACGATTGAAGAGTATTTACAATTTTCAAATATGCTTTTTCATATATTTGTTTTGATTGACTCAAGACACACACCGTTAAAAAGCGATATGGAATTTATAAAATGGCTCAAATTTTACAATAAAAGCTTTAGCGTGGTTTTTACAAAAACCGATAAATCGAAACAGAAAATTATTGCCGAGAATATAAAATATCTGGAAAAAGAGTTCGGGAAAATAACCTATTTTTTAACGTCATCCAAACAAAAAAAGGGTTTGAATAGGTTATGCGAGTTTATTTTTGAAAAAATCAATATTGTTTAAAGGGGGCAGTATAATGGACAGAGAAACAATCAGAGGAAAAACCGGTGAGTATGTTAATGAAAGCGGTTTTATAATACCCAAAAACGTATTTAGCGATTTTTTCTCGCAACTCATAAAACTTGCGGGTTTCGGTTTAAGCGGAATGTTCATCCTATCCGGCAAAAAAGCAGGCAGAAGGGCTGTTGAGCATATGAAGGGGATTTTGGGAGAACAACTTGACTTGGAAGATATAAAGGAGTGTATAATCGCATATTTTGAGGAAGCAAAACAGTGCGAGTTTGAGAAGTTCGACTTAACCGACAGTGCAGCTACGATAGAGGTCAAGCATTCCGTATTTGCCGAAGGCATTAAAAGCAGAAGACCTACCTGTCTTCCGTTGGGCGGAACCATAGCAGGAATGTTAGAAGGATTTCTGGGCTCATCTTGGGAACCCAAAGAAGTTCGGTGCATTGCGCAAGGGTATGATTCCTGCGTATTTGAGATAAAAAACAAAAGCAGAAAGAGATTTTAATCTTATAGGATATATTTACTCAAATCTTTGTTTTTTACTATATTGTTTAGCTTATTTTCAACATAGTCGGCGTTTATTGTTATTTCTTTTTCACTCAAATCCGGAGCTTCGAAAGATATATCTTCAAGCAGTCTCTCAAGAAGGGTGTGAAGTCTTCTTGCACCGATATTTTCGGTTTCCTGGTTTATGGTTTCAGCCAATTCCGCTATCTTTTCCACTCCGTCATCCGCAAACGTAATGTCAACGCCGTCTGTTTCAAGCAGGGCTTTGTACTGCTTAATCAGAGCATTTTTAGGCTCTTTTAATATCCTAACAAACTCCTCTTTTTTTAAGGGCTGCAGCTCAACTCTGATTGGAAAACGCCCCTGCAGTTCGGGTATCATATCGCTCGGTTTGGCTTGATGAAAAGCGCCTGCGGCTATAAACAGTATGTGGTCGGTTTTAAGAATGCCGTATCTTGTATTAACGCTTGAGCCCTCAACGATTGGAAGCAGGTCTCTTTGCACTCCCTCCCTCGATACGTCCGGCCCTGAAGATGTGCTTTTACCGACAACCTTATCTATCTCATCTATAAATATTATTCCGTCGTTTGCTGCTCTTTGAATTGCTTTTTCTTTTACCTTATCCTTGTCTATAAGTTTTTGAGCCTCTTCTTCCTGCAAGATATTTTTTGCCTCTTTCACGGTTACTTTTCTGGTTTTCTTTTTTTGAGGCATTATGCTGTCAAACATATCTTTGAGGCTTGAGTCCATATCCTCTATAGGCGCTGCCACCTCGATAAAGGGCATAAATTGAGCGCTTTTAGGAGGATTAGTTGTTATCTCTATTGTTTTATCGTCAAGTTCGCCCTGTTTTAGTTTGTCTCTGAATTTCTCTTTGGTTTTTTTGATTCTTTCTTCTTCCTCAGGAGTATCGTATATGGTTTTGGGTTTTTTTAAAGATGGTATCAGGATTTCAAGTATTCTGTCTTCGGCTGCTTTTTTTGCTTTGTCTTCAACCTTCTTTAACTCTTCCTTTTTTACCATTTCATAACTAATTCTTGCCAAATCTCTCACCATAGACTCAACGTCACGCCCTACGTATCCGACCTCCGTAAACTTGCTTGCCTCAACCTTGACGAAAGGCGCATTGGTTATCTTTGATATTCTTCTTGCTATCTCGGTTTTTCCGACTCCCGTCGGGCCTATCATAAGAATATTTTTCGGAACAATTTCCTCTTTTATATCTTCGTTTACAAGGCTTCTTCTGTAGCGTGTTCTAAGGGCAATTGCTATTGCCTTTTTTGCGTCTTTTTGTCCGACTATATATTTATCGAGCAGTTCGACTATTTTTTTGGGAGTCAGATTGTTGTCCATCATACATCCTCCAGCGTGTCAATGGTTATGTTGTTATTTGTATATATGCAAATCGATGCGGCAATTTGCAGAGATTTTTCTACTATGGTTTTGGCATCCAAGTTTGTAAATTCAATCATAGCCTTTGCGGCAGCCAAGGCATAATTGCCGCCGGAGCCAATAGCGCAAACGTCTGAATCCGGCTCAAGTACGTCACCGCTGCCCGATATTATGTAGGTATTGTTTTTGTCAGCCGCAATAAGCAGAGCCTCAAGTCTCCTTAATATCCTGTCCGTTCTCCAGTCTTTGGCAAGCTCTACGCAGGAGCGTGTCAAATTGCCTGAGTATTCGCTTAATTTATCTTCAAGTTTTTCAAATAGGGTAAAGGCGTCCGCAGTTGAGCCCGCAAATCCGACCAAAACTCTGTTTTCATAAAGTCTTCTTATTTTTTTGGCGTTTGATTTTGCTACGGTGCTGCCCATTGTCACCTGTCCGTCTCCGCCTATGGCAACCATGCTGCCCCTTCTGACGGACAGAATGGTTGTTCCTTTCATTTCAATCATTAAAATCCTCTTTTTAAGCGGTCTTTTCTTTGGTTTTTGTGACAAGAATGGGTTTGTCTTTTTTTAAGACGCAATCCTCGTTCACTATACACTCGGATATGTTTTTCAACGAGGGGACATCGTACATAATATTAAGCATTATGTCTTCCATAATACTTCTTAAACCCCTGGCGCCGACCTTTCTTTCAATTGCTTTTTTTGCAATGGCTTTTAGTGCGTCATCCGTGATGGTTAGCTTAACCTTATCCATCTTGAGCATTGTGGAGTACTGTTTTATGAGGGCGTTTTTCGGCTGCGTGAGTATCTGAACAAGCTCTTTTTCCTTCAAATCTTCTAAGGTGGCAACAACGTGAAGCCTTCCGATTAATTCGGGAATCAATCCGTAGTGCATTAAATCCTCCGGTGTTGTATGCTCTATGATATTTGACTCCTCTTTTTTGTTCAATGTAACCGGGTTGGTGAATCCTATGCTCTTTTTATTTAACCTTTTGGCTATTATATTCTCCAAACCTTCAAATGCACCGCCGCATATAAAGAGTATATTTTTTGTGTCTATCTGTATAAATTCCTGCTGCGGGTGTTTTCTGCCTCCGTAAGGCGGAACGTTAACAACGCTTCCTTCTATTAACTTCAATAGAGCCTGTTGAACTCCCTCACCCGAAACATCCCTCGTGATAGAGGGGTTTTCGCTTTTTCTTGTTATTTTATCAAGCTCGTCAATATAGACTATTCCTTTTTGCGCCAAAGCCACATTGTAGTCAGCCGCCTGAAGCAGTCTTACGAGTATATTCTCAACATCCTCGCCGACATACCCCGCTTCTGTTAAACTCGTTGCGTCCGCTATGGCAAAAGGTACATTCAGTATTTTTGCCAGTGTTTTGGCAAGAAGTGTTTTTCCTGTTCCTGTCGGTCCTATAAGCAGTATGTTGCTCTTTTCGAGCTCTATGTTCTCTTTTTTCTGGCTCATATTTGTGGAAATTCTTTTGTAGTGATTGTAAACGGCAACCGAGAGAATTTTTTTTGCTTTTTCTTGAGAAATTATGTATTCGTCGAGTTTTTGTTTAATCTCCTTTGGCGTTAGAGATTTAAAATCGTTATCTTTGGATTGAGCTGTTTCTCTGTCTTCTGCTAGTATATCCTCACACAGAGCCACACACTCGTCACATATATAAACACCCGGTCCGGCTATAAGCTTTTTTACCTCATCCTGAGTTCTTCCGCAGAAAGAACACCTCAAAGGACCTTTATTGTCCACTGTTATCATCCTTTTTCTCCTCTTCTCTGGAATAAATCACCTTATCGATAATTCCGTAACTATTTGCCTCTTTGGCATTCATAAACTTATCCCTCTCGGTGTCTTTTTCAATGGTTTTTATTCTTTTTCCGGTGTGTTTTGCCATAATTTCATTAATTAGCTTTCTTAGCCTTATAATTTCTTTTGCGTGTATTTCTATCTCCGTTGCCTGTCCGCTTATTCCGCCCAAGGGTTGGTGAATCATTATTCTGGAGTGGGGCAGGGAGTATCTTTTTCCTTTAGCTCCGGCAGCAAGTAAAACGGCTCCCATTGAAGCAGCCGTTCCTATGCAGATTGTCGATACGTCACACTTGATATATTGCATAGTGTCGTAGATAGCAAGACCGGCGGTTATGCTTCCCCCGGGCGAATTTATATAGATGAAAATATCCTTTTCCGGGTCTTCTGATTCCAAAAACAGCAGTTGACTGACTATAACGTTTGACAGGTAATCGTCTATCTCGCCGTTTAGCATAATTATTCTGTCTTTCAGTAATCTTGAATATATGTCATAGGCTCTCTCTCCCTGGGGCGTTTTTTCAATGACGATAGGGACTAAACTCATAAATTATTCATTCTCCTTATTTTTTTGCGTATCCGAATTTTCAACCTCTTTTGTTTGGGTTGCATTTTCTGTTTCTTCGGGTTTTGCTTCAATTATTTTTGCATTTTCATAAACAAGCTCAAGCGCTTTGTCTCCCAATATATCCATTTGAACAACCGGCAAAAGCCCTTTTTCCTGATACTCTTTGTAGAGTTCTTCAAATGTTGTGTTTTTGGCGTTGGCATCTTGGGCTATTGCTTTATTTATCTCCTCACTTGAAACGTCAAGTCCCTCTTTTTCTGCTATTGCAAGCAGAACAAACGTTGCCTTTACACGTTTTTGAGCCTCTTTTTCAAATTTCTTCCTCAAATTTTGCGGTTTATATTCATCCGAATTTATATCCGCTCCCATATAGTACATATTTTTAACGTACTCAACCATCATCTGGTTTGTTTCCTGATTGACTAAGCTCATAGGCAGTTCAAAATCGTATTCTTCGAGTATTTTATTCAGCAACGCGTCTTTTTGTCTTTCTTTTTCCTCTTTTTCTTTGTTTTCCAACAATCTTTTTTCAATGTCGGCTTTCAAATCATCCAAGCTTTTAAAATCCTTATTTATCTTTTTTGCAAACTCTTCGTTTATCTCGGGCAATTTTTTTGCTTTAAGAGATTTTAGGGTTATCTCAAATTTGACCGTTTTTTCTTTTAAGGCTCTCAACGGGTAGTCATTGTCAAAAGACGCTTCGACTTCTTTTGACTCTCCCGATTTCATTGTGTAAATCTCTTTTTCTATCTCTTCAAGGAGCTGCTTTTTGCCAACCTCTATATAGAGATTTTCACCCGTAAAATCCTTTATCGGGTAGTTTGTTTGGCTGTCAAATGTTTTTATGTCAACTATTGCAATATCACCCTCTTCGGCAGTACCCTCTTTATCCTCAAGCTCAGCAAAGGCATCTCTTAGCTGATTTATGGTTTTATCAATATCTTCTTGGGTGACCTTAACTTCCTTTTTTTCAATCTCGATACCTTTATACTCTTTAAGCTCAATTTCCGGCTTAACATCGACCGTAACATCAAACTTCAAAGGTTTATCTTTAGCGTATTCTATTGCAGAAAAAGCCGGTTCAGATACGGTTTTTATCTTATTGTCCTGAATAGCAAACTCGTATGCTTCAGCAATCAACTCTCTCTGTGTATCTTCGTCAATCTCTTTTTTATATGTCTGTTCTATGACGTTTTTTGGGACTTTGCCTTTTCTGAAACCTCTGAGATTGACCGTCTTCTTTAAGTGCGATATGATTTTTTCTCTTTTTTCTTTTACCTTTTCGACAGGTACCTCTATATGAAGTTTTTTGCTTGAAGGCTTAACATTCTCGACTTCTACCTTGACCATAAATCCTCCCGTAAATTTTTAATCAAAAGAATATATCAGAAATACGTACTATTTTCAAACAGAAAGGCTAAATATTATACTCTTCAGGGTATATGACATTGATTTTTGTTTTGTTAACCTCCATAAACTCTACAAATCTTTTCTCATTGGTTTTATACACCTCTATTTCGGCGTTTGTTATCGGTATAAAATCCTTTATTTGATTGGAATTTAACACATCTGTCAGCCTTGAACGGTGTGTTATGTGTATATCGCCAATGATTTTCATATCCTCAAGCAGCATAACCACCCTATATCTCCCTTTCCGAACTTTTAGATGCATACTACCCTCCGAGTCCGTAATTGTTGATTGCTATATACAATTTAGGCAGTTCAAGTCTGTCTTTTAAAATAAAACCTTCTTCCTTCAGCACGCTGTTTGTGTGTCCGATTGACTTGAACGTATCCCTGTCCGTTAATTTTAATGTCCACTCAAAGAATTTGCTGCTGTTTAGATAGAATATGCTGAACAGTTCGCCATTTTTTTTCATATGTGACAATATAAAATCAATGTGACTTTTTCCCAAATCGTTTATGGAAAAAAACAGTACGACCTTATCAAACATCTCTTTTGACTCCACCTTTTCGCTTACTTCAAATGAAATATAGTTTTCATCTTTGACGTATTGGCTCATTAAGGATTTAAGATAATCAGCATCCTTGTAAATCGTTAAAACACGATCTTCTTTTTTTGGGTTTATGTACTCTACGGATTTTATAATATAGGGCTCGTACTGGAACTTTCTGGCAAACTTGGTATTGGAGAGTTTTATTATTAAATCAGTGAATCCCATAATCTATCTTCCCACATCCCACTACCTTGTCGTTTTCATAAAAAACGGCAACCTGCCCCGGGGTAACGGCTCTTTCAGCTTCCAGCAGAACAACCCTCTTTTTCATTAAATCTATCCTGCACGGTTTTGGTTTTGTGTTGTACCTCACGACACACTCTACGATTCTGTTCTTGAAAAATGTTTTCTCTTTCAATAATTTCAGATTATCCAAGTAGAATTCTCTTGAGTAGAGTTTGGTTTCTTCGTCGGCATAGACTATGTTTTTTCTTGCGTCTATTGAGACGACATAGTGAGGTTTGCTGCCGATTTGTATGCCTTTTCTTTGTCCTATCGTGTAGTTATAGAAACCGGTGTGATACCCCACAACCTTATTCTGCTTAACGATTTTCCCCTTTTTTGTTCCGAGTTTTTCTTTTAAAATATCCCTGTAGTTGTTTTTGACGAAGCATAAGTCCGAGCTGTCTTTTGTGTTTAGACCCAACGCTTTGCGGATTTCCTCTTTTGCAAAGTCTTTAAGCGGGAAAATCGTATGCTTCAGGATGTCTCTGTCAACACAGGCAAGAAAATACGACTGGTCTTTTCGGCTTTTATGCCTTATGATTAAACCGTTTTCGTCCCTGTCTGCATAGTGACCCGTGGCTATTGTTTCTATGCCTCTTGATTCGGCTTCCTTAAATAGAAAGGGCAGTTTGACATCCCTATTGCAAACTACGCACGGATTAGGTGTATATCCTTTTGCATACTCATTGGTAAAATAGTCCACAACATACCTGTTAAACTCATTAGTATAGTCCGCATACAGAAGCTTTATACGGTGGTCGGACAAAACTTTTTTTGCCGTTTCGGGTATTTGTGATTTTGAGTTTAGATACATATGGAGAGCATAAACATCAAAGCCATCCTCCTGCAGTTTAATTGCCGCAAACAGACTGTCTATGCCGCCGCTGACTCCTACAAGACATCTGCTCATTGTTGTCCTTTTGAAACATTGTCCGTTGCAGTTTGGCTGTTTGCTTTTTTACCCTTTACCTCCTTGGTTATGTTTATGCTGTACCCCTCTTCTTTGTATTTATATCCGGCGTAAGCTCCGCCGGCAGCCGCACCGCCAACAACAAGCGGCGTGCAGTCGCTGATTTGAGTTCCCAAAAAAACAACACCTACAAAAAATATCAGTTTTTTCATCTTTTACAACACCTCAAGGTACATATTCAAAATATCCTCTTTCGTAAAATTACACGGTGAATTTTCTATTCCGTGCTCCATCGTTTGGTAGGTTTTATCCAGCATCTCTTCCAATACTTCCTTGTCGAATCCGAAATCGGAAAGTTTTTTATTCAAGCCTACGGAATCTTTTATTTTTTCAACAGCTTCAACAGCCTTAAACGCTGCCTCTTTTAACTCGCAGTTAGCTATATTTTCACCCAAAAGATATGCTATGTCAGCCATTTTTTCCGGTACACAGTCAGTAATTCTTTTTAGAAACGGTACCGCAACCATACTTAGACCCAGCCCGTGCGGCAAATCGGGTTTGTATGCACTTAAAGAGTGTTCCATAGCGTGCGGTAAAGAAGCCCTTCCGACATTTAACGCCATTCCTGCAAACATAGCTGCAAGGCTCATATTATCCATAGCATCTTCCTGTTTTTTGTAGGCTTTTGTAAGATTGTCTCCGACAAGCGATACAGCCTGTCTGCAGTATCCGTCTGTTATGGGAGATGACGAGTTTGACGTATATGCCTCAACAGCGTGTGAGAGTGCATCAAACCCCGTGTTTGCAGTGGTTTGAGTGCTCATTGTGTAGGTCAGGGTAGGGTCTATCAATGAAACCTTAGGATAGATGTGCTCGTTGGCTATTGCTATTTTCAGTTTTTCCGTATCGTTATTTATAACGGCATATTTTGTTACCTCGCTGCCTGAACCGGATGTTGT
>JALVUQ010000069.1 GCA_027035575.1 Desulfurellales bacterium
GCACAGATTGCAAATTCGGCTTTTCAAATAACTTCAGAGCCTGTAAGACTCGCAGTTTCTCTAAATAAACAAAATTTAACCCACGAATATGTTGAAAACAGCGGTTTGTTTTGTGTCTCAATTTTGGAAAAAGACGTACCTATGAAGTTTATAGGTACATTCGGCTTTAAAAGCGGCAGAGACATAGATAAATTCGACGGCGTAAACCATAAAATTTTGGACGGAGGCGTTCCTGCCGTTGTTGACTATTCACTTGCCTATATTGCTGCAAAGGTGGTCAATAAAACGGATGTCGGAACACACACCATATTCATAGGCGAAGTTTTTGATGCTGACGTAATAAAAAGCGGAGAACCTATGACATATGCTTACTATCACGAGGTTAAAAAAGGTAAATCGCCAAAAGCCGCACCGACCTATGTAAAAGAATAGACCTGCTGTTTAACGCAGAGATTTGAATTATAAATGCAGATAAAAAAATGAAAAAACGTATTTTTGGTGTTTTATTATTTATACTTTTTCCGCTTATAGCTTTCAGTGCAAATATTGACTCAAGTTTATATACCGGCAGCAGTAAACAACTGATTGATAAATATCAGAAGTTACTAATATCCTTAAAAACGCCAAACAATACGGATTATACCACTCAAAAAACAATTCTATATACACTGATAAATGTTTTGAAATATCCAAGTTTGAATTCAACCTTCAAGCCGGATATAAAAAAGATTAAAACTCAGCAAGATTATCTTCTGATGTTTCGAAACGTTGCCAAATTGATGCTTAAAGACAGCAATTTAAGCCTAAAAATATCGGATATAAACAAGAAACTGCAACTGCTCAAAGGTACGATAACCGCAGAGGACAACAACTCCGACAATGTTATGACATACCAGCTTCAATATGCTTTATATAAAGTTACCTTAGGAAAAATAGAGAAAAACAGGCTGTATCTTGAAAAAAACTTGCCGAAATGGAAGGAGCTTTTATACAAGGAATTTTTAAAGATTAAGTTTGATGATAAAATACCGCAAAAATCAATAAACGATTACACCGTAAAGTATAAAAAACTTGCGGATTATAAAGAGAAGTTAAATATAGAGAAAGACAGGTTCACCCTATTAAATAAGACCGACAGCCTGTCCGTCATTGTTGAAAAACTGTCAAAAATAAAGAAACAGAGCGATTTCTTGGTTTTGAACATCATTGATAATTATATTCTGATAGACTTGTACTACCTGCAGCACTCCAAAGATTTAACAAGTGTTGAAAATAAAATATCCGAATGGATTGATAAACTTCAATCGAATAACAACATCCTCTTTGCCAAGCAGGAAAAAAACCTGCTTTTTTATATAACTCGCAAAAAGATAGGGTTTGTAAAGGCATTTTTCAAGCAAACCGAAAACAATGTCTATAGTGCAGCAGAGGTTGTTTGGGGTTTTGTCACAAAACCGCTTTTCAATATCGGAAATGCACACATAAGCATATTTAATATTGTTTTTGCTCTGCTAATTTTTATATTTGGCATATATATAGGCAATAAATATAAAAAACACATAAAAACCGCTCGCTTCAGTAAAAATATTACCCTCTCCACAAAAACAATTCTCGGCAATATCGGTTATTATACGATTATTTTAATAACGTTTTTTATAAGTTTAAAAATCGTGGGCATAAACCTATCATCTTTAACGGTTATATTGGGTGCTTTGTCGGTCGGTATCGGTTTCGGTCTTCAAAATATGGTATCAAATTTCATATCGGGCATTATATTGATGCTTGAAAACAGCATAAGGATAGGGGATTATATTGAGATATCCGATACCTTAAAAGGGGTTGTTGAGGATATTCAGATGCGCTCAACAACAATAGTCACAAACGACAACATAGAGGTCATAATACCCAATCAAACTCTTTTTCAAAACAACGTTATAAACTGGACATTAACAGAGAAAGTAAGAAGGTTCAAAATTCCGTTTGGAGTTGCATACGGAACGGACGTTGAAACGGTGCAAAAAGTGATATATGATGCATTAAAAAAGAGCAGTTTAAATTATATTAAAAACGTGCCGGATAAAGCACCTGAAATAAAGATGGTAGCAATGAACAGCAGCAGTGTCGATTTTAATCTCGATGTATGGGTAAAAGGCGAGGATGTTGTTTATCCAAGAAGAACGGAATCCAAGTTTCTCATTATGATATACAATGCTCTCTATGAAAACGGCATAACAATACCGTTTCCTCAAATGGATATTCACGTTAAAGAACCCGTTATCTTAACACGAGAAAATAAGACAAAAGATTAAAGGTTTATGAATATTTTTTCTCTTGTATTATGCTTGAGGCAAGTTTAATAGCCTCAAGATTCTGTCTCACATCGTGAACCCTGAATATTCTTGCACCTTTTAAAAATGCCGTAACATTCGCCCCGATTGTTCCAAAAAGCCTCTCATTGGCATCTTCTTTGTTCAGCGTATATCCTATGAAACTCTTTTTCGACAACCCTATAAGCAGCGGTCTTGAGAAAATCTTAAAAGATTGCAGGTTGCTTATTATCTTATAATTATCTTCAAAATCTTTGCCAAAACCAATTCCGGGGTCAAGAACGATTCTCTCTTTTTCTATGCCGTTTAGTTCGGCTTTTTTTAAAATATCCTCAAAATACTCGTTTATCTCGCATATCAAATGTTCATAGTGTGGATTTTTCTGCATATCTTTGGGTTTTCCTTTTATGTGCATTGCCACGATACCACAGCTGCTTTTGGATAAAACGTAGGGCATCCGCTCATCAAAGTTCAGTCCGCTTATGTCGTTGATTATCTCTGCCCCAAGCTCCAAAACAGCTTCTGCAACCTCCGATTTATACGTATCAACGGAGACAGTGATATCAAATCTCTTTTTTATTGCATCTATAACCGGAACAACCCTTCTTAATTCTTCATCGCAGGAAACTGAGCTTGAGCCCGGTCTTGTGGATTCACCGCCAACATCTATAATATCCGCTCCCTCTTCAATCATCTCTTCGCATCTTTCTAAGGCGGCATCAATATCGTTATACCTGCCTCCGTCGGAAAAAGAGTCCGGTGTGACATTCAATATTCCCATTATCAGAAAATCACTTGTCAAATCCCTGCTTTGTAATCCGAACTTAAAAATCTTTTTTTCTGATATTATATTATTTATGTATCCATCAAGCCTTTCACCCAACTCCCTCAGAAACCCAAAAGATTGTTTCTTCAACTTTTCGGATAGTATGAGCAAACGCTTGATATCGCCGAAAATCAGACAATCGCTTACTTTGGTTTTGGCTGTTATCGTGTCTTTCTCAACGGCTGTTTCCAAGCCGATGGACAATGCTTCCTGTTTTAGAAGATTTGCATAGTAAAACTTGCAATCAAATACCTTAAAAGCCAGGTTTAAAGCCTTTTTATACATTATGCCGACAGCGGCTCTATCGGCACCCACGGCAAGTATTTCTTTCTTTGCTTTTTCTATCGAATCAATTTCAACTAACTCTATCTTCATCAGTAATGCCGAGTATCTCGTCTATCTCTTTTGAGTCTATCACCTCTTTTTCAAGCAGTGTTTGAGCCATTTTATCCATTTTGTCCTTGTTGTTCGTTATTATTTCAACCGCTTTCTCATACCCTTCGGTTACGATTCTTTGTATCTCTTTATCTATCAATTTTGCCGTATCTTCGCTATATGTTTTCTTAATTCCCATATCTCTGCCCAAAAAGACCTCTTCACCCTCTTCTGCGAAGGATATTGGTCCCAAAGAGCTCATTCCCCAATCGCAAACCATTTTTCTCGCTATTTCGGTGGCTTTTTCTATATCGTTTCCGGCACCAGTGGTTATCGTATCCAGAATAACCTCTTCGGCTGCTCTTCCACCCATCAAAACGGCAATCCTTGTTAAAAGATACTCTTTGTCATAGGTATATCTGTCACCTTCAGGCAGCTGCTGTGTCACACCAAGTGCCATACCTCTCGGTATTATGCTAACCTTATGGACAGGGTCGCTGTTTGGTAGGAGTTTTGCAACAATTGCATGTCCGGATTCGTGATATGCAGTAATCTTCTTCTCTTTGTCGCTTATCAAGACGTTCTTGCGCTCAGGACCCATCAAAACCTTATCCTTAGCAATATCAAACTCGTCCATAGTGACCTCTTTTTTATCCAGCTTAGCTGCCAACAAAGCCGCTTCGTTTACAAGGTTAGCCAAATCGGCTCCGACAAATCCGGCGGTTGATTTTGCTATTATTTCAAGGTCAACATCTTCTGCAAGATTGATTTTTCTTGTGTGAACCTTTAATATCTCTAACCTTCCCTTTACATCCGGCTTCGGCACGACAACACGCCTGTCAAAACGCCCAGGTCTCAAAAGCGCCGGGTCTAAAACATCGGGTCTGTTTGTTGCCGCTATCACAATTATATTTGTATCTGTCTGAAATCCGTCCATCTCAACCAAAAGTTGATTAAGCGTCTGTTCGCGCTCATCATTTCCACCGCCGACTCCGGCTCCTCTTTGCCTGCCGACTGCATCCATCTCATCAATAAACACAATGCAGGGTGCGCTTCGTTTAGCCTGGTTAAACAAGTCTCTCACCCTGCTTGCACCCACACCCACAAACATCTCAACAAAGTCAGAGCCGCTGATTGAAAAAAACGGAACACCGGCTTCTCCGGCAACGGCTTTTGCTATAAGTGTTTTTCCGGTTCCGGGCGCTCCTACGAGCAAAACACCTTTTGGAATTTTAGCGCCGAGTTTTGTAAATTTATGCGGGTCTTTTAAGAATTCTATAATCTCTTTTAGCTCGTCTTTTACCTCTTCTATACCTGCAACATCCTTAAATGTGACTTTATTTTTGCTATCGCTTACAAAAAGTCGCGCGTTGCTTTTTCCGAAAGTCATCGCTTTGCCGCCTTTATTCATCTGATTCATAAAGTATATCCATATAAAGATAAACACCAGCATCGGCGCCCAATATATAAGTATGTTTGTTAAAATGGAATTCCCCTGTTTCGGCTTAATATCAACATTAATATTCTGCTTAACCAGCATATCGGCTATTTTTTGAACATCGGGGACATAGGTTTTGTAACGTTTATTGTTATTTGTCCTCACATAAACATAATTCCCATCTATTTTTACGCTCTTAATCTCTTTTTTGTTTATAACCTCTATGAGCTTGTTGTATTCCATAGTCGCATAGTTATATCTGTTTGTATTAAACATATTAAAAAGCAGTATCATCAATACGGCTACTATCATCCACAGCAGTGCGTTTCGATAAAACGGTGACATTAACCCCTCCCCAAAAATTTTTTAAAGATATTACCAAAATAGCCTCCATAAGTCTATTACAAACACATCCTGTTTGTTAAAAATCTAAGAATAAATCTTTTTAAACCCGCACTAATAATCAAACTTTGTAAAACGACTCTTTTAAATCCGAACTTTAATCAATGAATCAAAAAAACTTTAAGGATACACAATAAAAATTTCCTTATTAAAAAGATAAAAAAGTACTGTAATTAGTTTTGGACTTAAATTAATTTGTTCATAACAACAGAAACCCGCTCAAAACAAAACATTTTTCTTGACTTTTTTAATTTTTGATTTATTGTCGACAATAGACAGGAGGTCTAATGAAAATCAAAAGAGAAACTTACAAAGACCAGGTCGTACACTTCATATACAAAGAAATTTTGAAGGGAAACATAAAACCGAAAGAACAGATAAAAGAAGCGCATCTGGCTCAAACATTAAATATCAGCAGAGCCCCGATAAGAGAGGCGCTAAAAGAGCTCGTAAGTTTCGGTTTGCTTGAATACAGACCGAGAATAGGAACATTCGTTGTCGATATGAAACCGGACGACATATACGAAACATACACTGCAAGAGGGGTTTTGGAAGGGTATGCAGCCTCAATATCATACCAATCCCTATCTTTGAAAGATATGGAAAACCTGAAAAAAATGTGCGAAGAGATGGAGTATCTGGCAAAAAAAAAGGAAGATATGAAATTGATAGATTTGGGAGACAAGTTCCACCAAAAGATTTTCGACTCCTGCAAGAATAAGCAGGTTGTCAAATTAACCGAGGCATTGAGCTTAAAATCCCACCTCCTGTTTTCTCAATATTGGCCCAAACTCTACACCCCAAGTCAGATAAAGGAAAGACATTTAATAATAGTCGATGCCATAAATTCAAAAAAACCGGACATTATTGAAAAAACAATCAGAAATCACTATACCGAAACAGGTAAAAAAATATCGGATTTTAAAGAAAAAGGAGTTTAAGAATGGAAGGAAACACAGTGTTGTGTGAAAGTATGAATTTAAATGTAAGGGGGATGCCCTTATCTGCCACACTAAACATCAACGAAAAAAGTAACGAGATGATAAAACAGGGGAAAAAAGTTTACAAACTCGGATTGGGGCAGGCTCCGTTTCCCGTACCGAAACCCGTTATAGAAGCACTTAAAGAAAACGCTCACAGAAAAGATTATCTTCCGGTCAAAGGATTATACGAATTAAGGGAAGCTGTTGCCAAATACTACAAAAAAAGTCAAAATCTTGATTTTTGTGCCGATGACATATTGATAGGTCCTGGCTCCAAAGAGCTTATGTTCATTTTGCAGGTTGTGTTTTACGGAGAGCTTTTGCTGCCTGCTCCAAGCTGGGTATCCTATGCTCCTCAGGCACGAATATTGGGCAAAAAGACCGTATGGATAGATACTTACGAAAAAAACGATTGGCTTTTGATGCCTGAGGATTTAGAAAATTACTGCAAAAAAAACCCGAATACACCTAGAGTTATAATACTGAACTATCCGAATAATCCAACGGGTAAAACCTATCCCGAAAAACTCTTGGAAGAGTTGGCTTTTGTTGCAAGAAAACAGGGAATAATAGTTCTATCTGACGAGATATACGGCGAACTTAATCACGAAGGCAATCATATATCGATAGCAAGATTCTACCCAGAAGGCACTATAATCAGCAGCGGTTTGAGCAAATGGTGCGGTGCAGGCGGATGGAGGCTCGGTACATTTGCCTTTCCGAAAAATTTAAGATGGCTTTTGGAAGGAATGGCTACTGTTGCAAGCGAGACATTTACGTCTGTTAGTGCTCCCATACAGTTTGCATCAATCAGAGCTTTTAATTTTGACGATGAAATCAACACCTACCTGAAACACTCCAGAAGAATTTTAAAGGCTCTCGGTAACTACATATACGAAAATTTCAACAGAGTCGGCATTAAGGTTCCGCAACCAGACGGAGCATTTTATTTTCTACCTAATTTTTCACAGCTAAGGGATAATTTGGCAAAAAGGGGTATAGAGACGAGCAGCAGGTTGTGCGAAACAATACTGCAAGAAACAGGAGTGACTTTTTTGCCGGGCAGCGATTTTGGAAGAGATGAAAAAGAGCTAACAACAAGAATAGCCTATGTTGACTTTGACGGAGAGAAAGCTTTAGATGCGGCTTATAAAATAAAAGACGATATAAACGAAACTTTTTTGAGGAAATACTGCAACAATACTGTCACGGCAATAGACAAAATTTGCGAATGGGTAACGCTGTAATAATTTTTGATTGATTTTTAAAATTATAGCAATATAATGCAACTAATAATTTTTTCTAAGGAGTCGGCTTATGAAATTCAGGAATTTATCTATAAGTAAACAGGTTCTACTGCCGTTTTTCATCATAATAGTTATGAGTTTTTTAATTATAAGCGCCGTATCTGAAAAAGAGATGGTAAAAATCAAGAAAAACACACTCTCTTTAATGTCGTACGACAACAAGATATATATAGAAAAAAGCCTTCAGTCTTTGCTTTCTTTTTGTGTTGCTCAATCCACTCTGCTGTCTATGAACACTCAACTGATAATGTCTTTGGACATTAAAGACAGAGACGAGGCGCTGGATATTCTAAATAGAGTGGTAAAAACCATTAAACAGGAATTCGGCATAAATGAAAAGATACACGTACACACAAAAGATTTGAGGAGCTTTGTAAGGCAGTGGGAACCGAATAAATACGGAGATTATCTCGGAAACTTCAGGCACACGCTTGTTTATGTCAAAAAAACAAAAAAACCGTTGAAAGCCATAGAGGTCGGACGAGCCGGTCCGGCTATAAGAGGCATTTCTCCCATATTTAAAAACGGTAAATATATTGGCTCCGTTGAGGTTATGAGAAGTTTAAACGATTTGGTAAAAGGTGCAAGAAAAAGCTTGAAAGCCGACATTATAGTTCTGCTATCTCCTCAATACTCTTCAGTAGCTAAATTTTTAAAAAATAATGTAAAACTTGACGGATATTACGTTATAGAAAAAAACATAAGCGATACGGTAAAAAAAGAGCTAAATTCAACACAATTTACAAAAAAATCTTATATACTAACCCGACACTATTTTGTTACACCTATTGCATTAAAGGATTTTCAAGGCAAAAACATAGGGTATATCCTCGTTATGCAGAATAAAAACGTAGCCGATGCTACAATTATGAAAACCAAGAAAATTTTATATGTGAGTATGGTTTTAATGCTCATATCCGTAGTGCTTATAGTTTTAAGCGTCTATATATCAATGAGTAGAATCTCCAAAAACCTAAAGAATTTGATAGACAGGGTTGATGATTTACATAAGGGCGAAGGCGACCTGACCAAACGCCTCAATGTTGAATCCAATGACGAGCTGGGACAGCTCGCCTCCACATTCAACCTCTTTCTTGATAAAATCAGGGAAATGATAAACGACACAAAGCAAACCGTCTCCCAACTCGGCACACACTCATCCTCCCTATCCTCCGCTGCAAATCAGATGGCATCCACAACACAGCAGACAACTGCAAATATGCAGGAGATAGAGACGGCAATAAACGATGCCACACAGGCGGTTGACGGTGTTGCACGCTCCTCCGAGAATGTAAACTCACTTGCCTCCGAGGTCGGAGAGGTAAACCAACAGATGCTTGAAGACATAGAGGAAAGACTAA